>JAEUQL010000033.1 GCA_016789295.1 Blastocatellia bacterium
GAAGTTCCGAAAGATGCAGAGTCAATATATGACACTCCTGCATACGAAGGGCAGAATCAGTGGGCTATGGCTATCGACCTCAACTCGTGTGTTGGTTGTAATGCCTGTGTTGTAGCCTGTCAGTCGGAAAACAACATACCGATAGTTGGAAAAGAGCAGGTGATGAGAGGGCGCGAAATGCACTGGATCAGGCTCGACCGTTACTATACTGGAGATGAGAATGAGCCAGAAGCAGTGCAGCAGCCAGTTGCTTGTCAGCAGTGTGAACTTGCTCCTTGTGAGCCAGTATGTCCAGTAGCTGCAACGGCACACAGTCCAGAAGGGCTAAACGACATGGCTTACAATCGTTGTATCGGGACTCGTTATTGTGCAAACAACTGTCCATTTAAGGTGCGCCGTTTCAATTTCTTAAACTTCCACAAAGACTTGACTGAAGTAGGCAAGCTTGCTTTCAACCCTGAAGTGACTGTTAGACACAGGGGTGTGATGGAGAAGTGTACCTACTGTGTGCAGCGTGTCCAGTCTGCAAAGATCAAAGCCAAGAGCGAAGGCCACCGCGATATCAAAGATGGCGAGGTAGTAACCGCTTGTCAGCAAGTCTGTCCTGCTGATGCAATAATATTTGGAGATTTGAAAGATCCAAACAGCAAGGTAGCACAACTCAAGAAGCAAGAACGCAACTATGAGATGCTTGCTGAACTCAACATAAAGCCTAGAACTTCATATCTAGCAAGACTGAGAAACCCAAATCCGGAGTTAGCATAGATTATGAGCAGCGTAAGTGAAGATGCAGCAAATCAACTCTCTCGTCCTCAACTAGTTCTGGGAGGCCAGAACTTTCACACTGTAACAGAAGCAGTCAGCCGCATTGCTGAAGGCAAGACTCCGAAGGCTTGGTATCTAGCTTTTGCAATCACCAGCTCTATAACAGCAATCCTTGGTGCAATGCTTGCCTATCTTGTTGCTACTGGTGTAGGAGTTTGGGGCAACAATCAGCCTATAGGTTGGGCTTGGGATATCACAAACTTCGTTTTCTGGATAGGTATAGGTCACGCTGGAACACTCATCTCGGCTATACTTTTTCTTTTTAGGCAGAAGTGGCGCACATCTATCAACCGTTTTGCTGAAGCAATGACGCTCTTTGCTGTTGCCTGTGCTGGTATCTATCCATTGTTTCACGTTGGTCGTGTCTGGGTTGCATGGTGGCTCTTTCCGTTGCCTTACAGTCAAGGAATGTGGCCAAACTTCCGAAGCCCACTGCTTTGGGACGTTTTTGCCGTGAGCACTTACGGTACGGTTTCACTCCTGTTCTGGTATGTTGGTCTCATTCCAGATATAGGAACCTTCAGAGACAGAGCAAAATCCAAAATAAAGAAGATGATCTATGGTGCTTTGAGCCTTGGGTGGCGTGGTTCTGGAAGGCACTGGAGGCACTATGAGATAGCCTACATGATCCTTGCAGGACTTTCTACACCGCTAGTTCTCTCTGTGCACTCGGTCGTAAGTTTTGACTTTGCTGTATCTATAATTCCTGGCTGGCATACAACCATATTTCCACCTTACTTCGTTGCTGGTGCAATATTTTCTGGCTTCGCTATGGTGATGACATTGATGCTGATAGCTCGATGGATCTTCAAGCTGGAAAACTTTGTCACTATGGTTCACCTAGACAACATGTGTAAGATAATGCTTGCTACTGGAACCATAGTCGGTTATGCATACGCTACAGAGTTCTTCATAGCTTGGTACAGTGGAAACGCATACGAGAAGTTTACCTTCTTGAACAGAGCCTTTGGGCCTTATGCTTGGGCGTACTGGATAATGGTCAGTTGCAATGTTATTTCTCCGCAGCTCTTCTGGTTCAAGAGTCTACGTTCCAACCTTACAGTGATGTTTATTGTTTCAATAATAATTAACATTGGTATGTGGTTTGAAAGATTTGTAATCATTGTAACTTCTCTACACAGAGATTTCTTGCCATCAAGCTGGGGATACTTCAGTCCAACTTTTGTTGACATACTTACATTCTTTGGAAGCTTTGGGCTGTTCCTTACACTCTTCCTTCTCTTTATAAGAGTGTTACCAATAATTGCAGTTTCTGAAGTAAAAGGTGTGATGCCACAGGCGCATGCACATGGTGACAGTCACCACTGATTTTGGAGGATATTATGGGAGAAAAGACAACAGTAGCAAAAAAGGAAGAGAAAGAGTTGTATGGTGTCTTGGCTCACTTCGATACGCCTGAAGCACTTTTGAAGGCAGTGCGAAAAGTTAGAGAAAATGGATACACCAGATTCGACACACACACACCATTTCCAATACACGGCCTCGACCCAGCTATGGGAATGTCAAGATCAAAACTTCCCTATTTGGTCTTTTGCGGTGGTTTGGGTGGTGTTGCAACAGCGCTACTTTTGCAATGGTGGACGGGCGCAGTTGACTATCCTCTTTTTATAGGTGGCAAACCATTCTTTGCAATAGAGTTTGCAACTCCAGTAACTTTTGAGTTGATGGTTCTCTTTTCAGCTTTCACCACTGTCTTTGGAATGCTGATACTCAACGGCCTTCCTTGTCTCTACCATCCTCTCTTTACAGTCAAAAGCTTTGAGAGGGCATCAGACGACAGCTTCTGCATAAGCATTGAAGCAAAAGATGATAGGTTTGATAAGAAGAGAACAGTCGAATTTCTGCAGTCACTAGGCAGCAGTGGTATTGAACTAGTTGAGGACTAAGCGAGCAATTTAGGAGCCAATAGTTATGATAGGAAAAGCAAAAATAGCTACATTCTTCATAGCAATAGTCTTGGTTGGGCTATTGAGTGGGTGTAGCCTTGTGAAGAGCTACCGTCAGCCTCCCCTGCAGATAATTCCAGATATGGATGACCAGCCAAAGTACAAACCGCAGGCTGAAGGAAGCTTCTTTGCTGACAGACGAACAAGCAGGTTGCCTGTACCAGGGACTGTCCCTCACGGCAAGAAAAAGACAAACTTTGCCTTCTATGCTGACAAAGAGATAAATAGAGATGATGAGACTTTCTACAATGGGAAGGCTGGGGACTACTGGTCACAAGACAATCCACTCCCAATGTCTGCAGAGATCTTGAAGAGGGGTCAAGAGAGGTATAACATCACCTGTGCAAATTGCCACGACAGAGCAGGGACAGGCCAGGGTATTGTTTTTGTGAGGGCACAGAACTTGGGACAGCTACCTCCAACCAATCTTCATGACGATAGAATAAGAACTATGCCCGATGGGCAGATCTTCAACACCATAACCAATGGTATTAGAAACATGTCTGGTCTTGGCCATCAAATAGCTCCAGAAGACAGATGGGCAATTATCAGATATATAAGAGCACTGCAAAGAAGTCAGAATGCAACAATTAACGATGTTCCAGTAGAACAGCAAGGTAACCTCAAATGAAAGTAACAGATAAATTCAAGCTTGAAAGTGCAACAATACAGAAGGCTCGAACGCCGCTCATAGCTCTGGCAGTAGTTGGCTGGCTCGTTTCACTAGCTGGCTTTGCTATCAACAGAGACCAGTTCTATTTCTCCTATCTTGTCAGTTTTGTCTATGTCCTTTCTATATGCCTGGGAGCACTGTTCTTTGTCATGATTCAGTATGTGACAACTTCTGGCTGGAGTGTGACAGTAAGAAGGCTGGCAGAGACTGTGATGGTCAATGTTGATATACTGGCTGTCCTTTTCATCCCAGTAGCGATTGGTATTCCGACACTGTTTCACTGGTCACACCCTGAAGTGGTGAATAAAGATCTACTGCTACAGAAAAAGGCTGGCTACTTAAACACAACTTTCTTCATTGTAAGGGCAGTAATATACTTTCTTGTGTGGATTCTTTTGACAAAGCAGATATATGGGAACTCGGTTTCACAGGATCAGAATGGAAATCCATCACACACACAGACGAATGCTAAGTGGAGTGCACCGGGGATTCTATTGCTTTTCATCACAGGTTCATTTGCCGCATTTGACTGGCTGATGTCTCTTGACCCACACTGGTACTCAACAATATTTGGCATCTACTTTTTTTCTGGTGGTGGAGTCTCATTTGTAGCCCTGCTGATTGTCATAGCAATACTTCTCAGAAGATCTGGTTACCTGGAGAAGGCTATCACAGTTGAGCACTACCACGATCTTGGCAAGCTGCTCTTTGCATTTACTGTATTCTGGACATATATAGCATTCTCTCAGTATTTCCTTATCTGGTATGCAAACATTCCTGAAGAGACAATTTGGTACATACACAGGTTTGAAGGAAGTTGGAAGGCTGTAAGCGTCTTTCTACCACTGGGACACTTTCTCTTCCCATTCTTTGCTCTCATTTCAAGAACTGCAAAGCGGCACTTGGTCTTTCTGCCAGCTATGGCTCTTTGGATACTTTTTGCTCACTATGTGGACATCTACTGGATGGTCATGCCAACACACGCCCATCACGGTCCAAACATAAAGTTCCTATTTTTAGATCTTGCAACTCTTGCAGCAGTGGTGGGTACAGTAGGTTTTGTCTTTGTTTCAAGACTTGGTAAAAATGCAATAGTACCGGTCAGAGACCCATTCCTTGAGGAGTCTCTCAAGTTTGAGAACGTATAACTCAACAGATGAGGAAATGCTATGGCAAATGTAAACCATAAAACAGATATCGCTGCCGAGCAGATACACGAGTTGCAAGAGTTGGGCTACGACAGAGAAGAGCCACAAAGTAACAAAATAGCTATTCTCGTCATACTCGGCTCTATTCTACTAGTTGTCATAATAGGTGCTCTTGAGTACTACTTTGAGTACATCAAGAATGAGCAGATGTATACAAATGTTCTTTCTAAGCAGTCTGATCAACTGAGAGAAGTAAGAGCAAAGGAGGATACAGACCTCAACTCTTACAAGTATGTCAACAAAGAGAAGGGTGTTGTCCAGATTCCAATAGAAAGATCTATGGAGGTTCTGATCAAAGAGGCAGAGCAGGGAACGCTGCAGAAGTCAACGCTGCTTGTTCCTGTAGTACCACCTGCTCAGCCAGGTGCAGACCAGTCAGCACAGCCAGCAGCAGGGTCTTCTCCTGCCAACACGACCCCTGCTAGCGGAGCACCAAGCACTGATGCTGTAACTCCTGCACCTCAGACAGAAGCCAAACCAAAGTAGTTCCAAGTAGCTGCAGCTTAAAAGTGGACAGAATGGCTAAAAATAGAGGGCGATAAAAATTTCAAGATAGATGGAGGCTAGAGTTGTACAAAACAGAGTTAAGATTTTCCTGTATACTCGTTCTCCTCTCCCTTCTTCTGTTTTCGCTCTCTGAGCTACAGGTTGTGAAAGCTTCAGAAGATGTTCCACCGCAACTTGTAGACATAAAGATAACAGAGAAGTTAAACACTAAAATAGACCTTAATTTAACTTTTGTAGATGAATCTGGACGTACCGTTGCTCTTTCTGAATACTTCAATAAAGGTCGTCCTGTAGTGTTCAACCTTGTCTACTATGGCTGTCCAATGCTGTGTGGTCTGGTACTGAAAGGTGTGACAAACGGTCTCAAGCAGATACCTGGAAATCCAGGGATAGACTTTGAAGTGATCACCATAAGCATAGACCCAAAAGAGACTAGTAGTCTTGCAGCAGCAAAAAAAGATGCTGTGCTCACAGACTATGGCCGACCCAATGCAGGGACAGGTTGGCACTTTCTGATTGGTCAGGAAGCAAATATAAAAGCTATTGCTGATCAGGTAGGTTTTGGTTACAGATACGATGAGAAACAGCAGCAGTATGCACACGCTGCTGTAACAATGCTACTTACTTCAGATGCAAGAATCTCAAGATACCTCTATGGCTTAGAGTACCAGCCAAGAGATCTGAGATTGGGATTAACAGAAGCTGCAGAAGGAAAATATGGCTCTACAATAGACAAATTCCTACTCTTCTGTTTCCACTATGACGCTAAAGCAGGTTCATATGTCTTTTTTGCTACTAATGTGATGAAGGCTGGGGGAGTGCTGACAATACTGATACTAGCTTTTGTCCTGGTAAACTTGTGGCGACAAGACAGAGATAGAGTAGGAAGAACTAAAGAAGGTTTGACAAGGGCTTGAGCGATAGCTCTTGAAGAAGTGGTTTTAGGAAAAAATTGGTAGTTAGTAGAGAGTCCAGTTGATTGGACAGAGTGTGAGTAAGGATAAAGTATGAATATGTTTTTGCTAGCTCCTTTCATGCCATTACAAGGGTCAGAATACGCAAAAAGCGTAGACTTACTCTATGAATTCATATTTTGGCTTGGTGTAGTCTTCTTTATTGGAATAGTCGGTTCGATGGCCTACTTTGTCTTCAAATACAAGAGAGTAGGCGAGCCAAGGAACATTCCACAGTTTAGCCATAACTTTGCTCTTGAAGTTACCTGGAGTGTTATCCCCTTGATAATAGTGATAGTTATCTTCTTTTGGGGTTTTGACTCCTACATGAGCAACAGAATAGCTCCAAATGATTCTTTGGAGATCAAAGTCTATGCAAAGAAATGGCAATGGGAGTTCGAATATCCCGATGGAACTAGAACGCTTGGTGAATTTCATGTTCCCAAAGACAAGCCAGTAAAGCTTATAATGTCATCAGACGACGTGATTCATAGCTTCTTCCTTCCTACAATGCGCCAGAAGATGGATGTGTTGCCCGGTAGGTACACAACACTCTGGTTTCAGCCAACAGTAGAGGGGAAGCACCAGGTCTTCTGTACAGAATACTGTGGTGATGGCCACTCTGAGATGATGGCTGAACTCACAGTTGATTCACAAGACAAGTATAAAGAGTGGATTGAGAATGGTGGACTTGACAAAGACACTCCTCTAGACCAACTTGGAGCAAGGCTTTACAAGTCTCGTAATTGCAACACTTGCCACTCCATAGACGGTACAAGGATACAAGGGCCAACCTTCAAAGGAATATGGGGCAGAACAGAAAGAATTACAGGCGGTACGACAGTTGTAGTTGATGAAAATTACGTGCGCGAGTCTGTTATGGATCCAAACGCAAAAGTTGTAGAGGGTTATGAGAGAGGCGTAATGCCCACATACAAGGGTCTTCTGAAAGACCGGGAGGTTAACGCCATAATAGAGTACATGAAGACATTGAAGTAGGGGCTACACTTGATTATTAGCTTGACTTTAACTGTTCAAGCTTTGATTGTGCTGAGAAGATCTGTAAAAGCAGGTCAAGGAGATAGAAATAATGAGTACAAAGTATGTTGACTCGGTTTCGAGTGTTGAGTCTACAGCTCACAGTGAAAACTATATTAATGCCAAAAAAGGGTTGATGTCTTGGATAGTCACTCTTGACCATAAAAGAATTGGAGTGATGTATCTAGGATCTATTCTGTTTGCCTTTATGTTGGGTGGCTTGATGGCTCTTCTAGTTCGTCTCGAACTTATAGCACCTGGACGCACAATAATGGGGCCAAAGACTTACAACCAAGTCTTCACTCTTCACGGTGCGATAATGGTTTTTCTCTTTATCATACCGTCAATTCCTGCAGCTTTAGGAAACTTTATGCTGCCCATACTGCTTGGTGCAAAAGATGTAGCTTTTCCAAGATTGAACCTTGCCAGCTACTACATATATGTTGTAGGTGCAATCTTCTGTGTAGCCTCACTTCTGATGGGGGCTGCTGACACTGGTTGGACATTCTACACTCCATACAGCACCACCACTGGAACCAGTGTAGTATCGATGACACTAGGAGCATTTATTCTCGGTTTCTCATCGATCTTTACAGGGCTGAACTTCATTGCAACCATCCACAAGCTACGTGCACCTGGAATGACTTGGGGCAAGATGCCTCTTTTCTGTTGGGGAATGTATGCCACAAGCGTCATACAGGTGATCGCAACTCCTGTACTTGGAATCACCCTGCTACTGTTGATAATGGAGAAAGTTTTGGGAGTAGGTATCTTTGATGCAAAGCTTGGTGGAGATCCAGTACTCTACCAGCATTTCTTCTGGTTCTACTCACACCCTGCTGTCTACATCATGATATTGCCAGGCATGGCTATCATCAGCGAGATCATTCCAGTCTTTTCCCATAAGACCATATTTGGTTACAGAGCAATTGCACTCTCCAGCGTAGCAATTGCAATCATCGGTTTTCTGGTTTGGGGACACCACATGTTCACAAGTGGTCAGTCAGAGCTTGCAGGTATGATCTTCTCCTTCTTGACCTTCCTTGTAGCCATTCCATCAGGAATAAAGGTCTTTAACTGGGTTGCCACAATGTACAAAGGCTCGATCTCCTTAAACACCCCAATGCTTTATGCCCTTGCCTTCCTCTTCTTGTTCACCATTGGAGGATTGACTGGTCTGTTTTTGGGCACACTCTCGGTAGATGTGCACTTGCATGATACATACTTTGTAGTTGCACACTTCCACTACGTGATGATGGGTGGAACGGTGATAGCTTTCTTTGGTGGCTTGCACTATTGGTGGCCAAAGATTACTGGCCGTATGTATTCTGAATCTTTGGCTAAGATTGCTTGTGCATTGACCTTCATAGGCTTCAATGTAACCTTCTTGACACAGTTTGTACTTGGAAGTAGAGGAATGCCAAGACGTTACTACAACTATGTTGATCAGTTCCAACCACTCCATGCATTCTCAACAGTGGGTTCATGGATACTTGGACTCGGTTTCCTTTTGATGGCATTCTACCTGCTAGCTTCTCTCAAAACAGGAAAGAAGGCTTCTGACAATCCTTGGGGTGGAGTTACTTTCGAGTGGCAGACTCCATCACCACCACCAGAGCACAATTTCAATTATGTTCCTGTAGCCACACACGGCCCTTATGAGTACAAGAGTTAGGACTATGGTATAAGAGGCCAGCATCCTCTTATACCAAATTTTGATAAAGAAGATAGCAAAGGAAAGAAGACAATGAGTACGGCAATACACGGCACATCACACGGTCATTCTCAAGACCATCATGGCCACCACGACCACCCTGAATATCTACAGCACCACTTCAGTGATGCAGAGCAGCAGGTGGAGGCAAGCAAACTGGGAATGTGGCTATTTCTGGTAACAGAAGTCCTGCTCTTTGGAGGACTATTTGTAGCTTTTGCTGCTATGAGAAGCTTACACTATGAGTCTTTCCATGAAGGTCACGAGCATTTGAGCAAGACTTTGGGTATTATAAACACTGTAGTTCTTATCTTGAGCAGTTTCACAATGGCTCTTGGAGTACACGCTTCACAGACAAACCAAAAAAAGAAGCTTATAAACTACCTTGTAGTAACACTACTTTGTGCTTTGACCTTCCTTGTTATCAAGTACTTTGAGTATTCTGAGAAGTTTCATCATGGACTGCTTCCGGGCAGGTATTTCACAGCACACCATGAGAACCCACACGTCAGTATATTCTTTGGCCTCTACTTTCTGATGACAGGGCTTCACGGTATTCACATCATTGCTGGCATGAGCGCAATTGGTTGGGTGTTGTGGCGTGCTATTAAAGGACATTTCAACAGTGAATACTACACACCTGTTGAGAATGTTGGTCTTTACTGGCACCTTGTAGATCTAGTTTGGATCTATCTCTTCCCGCTTTTGTACTTGTTGCCGTAATTTTTGTAATTTGTAAGTTAAATTGGAGTTAAGAAAATGAGTTCTGGTAATCACAGCCACCACGTAATCCCTGTTAAGGTCTATGCTGCCATTTTTGGAGCATTACTTGTGCTGACCTATATAACTGTACAGGTTTCATACTTCAATTTTGGAGTTCTCAACATTGCTGTAGCTGTTGTGGTAGCGACCATCAAAGCAATGTTGGTCTGCCTATATTTTATGCACCTGCGCTATGACACAGTTTTCAACAGAATAGTCTTCTTCTCAACGGCTATATTTCTAGCACTTTTTATGGGATTGGCTCTTTTAGACAGTGGTGCTCGCCTTCCTGTAAAACCTTCCCAATTTGCTGACAACTCTCCTGTCCCTGTTGATAGAACAGCCGAAGCGGCTGCCCCAGGTGCACAGCCAGCAGTAGGAGGGGCTGAGGCTCCGAAGAGTGCTACACCAGAAAACAAACACTGAACCTTTAGTCTAAAGTTGTTTTTAATTAAAGAGAGGCTCTGCCTCTCTTTAACTTTTCTGTTTATGGATTCTGTTGCAGTAGATTTAGCACCACTCCTAAATGCAGCCTGGAAAAGAAGATATTTGATACTTTTTATCCTTGTTGTTGCAAACCTAGCTACTTTTCTCTTCACCTTCCAACAAGCTCCTACATACTCAACCAAAGCCCTGATCAAGATTGCAAGAGTTTGGGGTGAGCCTGTAGAAGACCCTTACATTTTGACTGAGCTTATTAGTGGCAAAGAGTTTCTAAAAGATTTGAGCCAAAAGCTTGACAAAAAAGAGTCACCAAAAAACCTTGCAAAAATAGTCTCTGTTCAAAGGCTGGAAGGAGGCAAAGCCAAAAGTAGGTATGTCTATCTGATAAAACTCTCTGCTACTTCTTCAGAAAGCCAGAAGACTAAAGAGATAGTTGAAAAAGCTGCTACTCTTGCAGTGGAAAAGTTAAACCAAAAGTTTGAAAAAGTGTTTCAATCTTACAGTGACCGAGAAAAAGAACTCAGAAGCAGAATAGAAGAGGTTAGCAGTAAAGTAGACTCAGAACATCTGATAATGAAAAAGCTTGAACTTGAATCTCTCAGGCTTGAACTTTCCAATGTAGAGCTAAACAACAGATCTGAACTGAAGACATACAGAGCGTCTCTCATAGAGCCTGTCGATGAGCCAGAAGAGATAGCAGGCAAGAGTCGGTGGAGCCAACTTGTAGTTGCAAACCTTGCAGCTTTTGCATTGGCTATTCTGGTAGCTTTGGTTTTAGAGTTTGGTCTACCAATTGTTAAAGTAAGAGGTTAAATGGAAAAACTTAAAATAATGAATATAGTTGGTGCAAGACCCAACTTTATGAAAATAGCTCCAATAATGGACGAGATGCTAAAGCGTAAAGATAGTCTAGAGTCTATTCTTGTACACACAGGTCAACACTATGATAAAGCTATGTCTCAAACCTTTTTTCAAGAGCTTGAGATTCCAGAACCAGATATAAACCTCAATGTAGGTTCTGGAACACACGCTGAACAGACAGCTAGGATAATGCTTGCTTTTGAACCTTTGGTGCTTGAAAAAAAACCTGACTGGGTGCTAGTTGTAGGTGATGTTAATTCTACTCTTGCTTGTACATTAGTTTGTAGTAAGCTTGGCATCAAAGTCTGTCACGTAGAGGCTGGGCTGAGAAGTTTTGATAGAGCTATGCCAGAAGAGATCAACCGCATTGTCACTGATGCTCTGGCTGACCTGCTTCTGACTCCAAGTAGTGATGCTGATGAGAACTTATTGAAGGAAGGTGTGGCGGCTCAAAAGATAAAGCTAGTTGGTAATGTAATGATAGATACACTCTACAAGCAACTACCAAAAGCCAAAAAATCCAACATACTTAAAGAATTAGAACTCAAATCAGATAGTTTTGCTGTAACTACATTGCATCGCCCTTCAAATGTTGATGATAGAGCGACTCTTTCTGGAATTATTGAAGCTCTAGGAACTATTTCAAAACGACTTCCAGTAGTTTTTCCTATACATCCCAGGACTAGAGAGCGCATCAAGCAGTTTGAGTTAAATACTATCTTGGATAATTACCCAAGTATCCGTCTGATAGAGCCTCTTGGTTATTTAGATTTCTTGCAACTCTACAGCAATTCAAAGCTGGTTCTTACAGATTCAGGAGGAATTCAAGAGGAGACTTCAGTTTTGGGTATTACTTGTATAACTCTTAGAGAGAATACAGAACGACCCATTACAGTTGAAAAAGGAACCAACCGAGTTATAGGCACTTCAAAAGAGAAGATAGAAGAAGAGGCTATGAAAGCCCTTGCTAGTTACAGTCATCAAGAGAAGAAGATACCGTTTTGGGACGGTAAAGCTTCTTCAAGAATAGTTGATGCAATTATCGAATATACAAGCTAGTTATCTCAGAAGTTTTATATTGAAACTGAAAAAGCCCATAGTAAAAAAGTAAGAGAGTCTTGCAAGCACTCCACCACCTGCGAAATAGGCAAGGTTGATGATGAGAAAGATAACTAGGAATGACGTCCAGAAAGAGAGAGTAGGCTGCTTTTTAGCAAATTTGAGGCTGGAAAAATATATACCTACACCTATTCCTACAAAGGCACTTGCAGGGATGAGAAAGGCTTGATACTTTGTTAGTAGCTGCACCATATACATAGAAAGTCGCCATTATAGCCTACAATGTTGCAAACACAAACAGGATCAAACCGCACCATCTTTACTCTTTTGCTTGCTACAATTACTGCTGTTTTGACTGCAAAAAGTAGTGCAGGCTTCTCGTTGACTCTTCTGTCTCTGCTTTCTGTCTTTGCATTTTTTGCATTACAAACCGAACCTCTTCTTCTGTTTTGGCTAGCTACTTCATCAGTAGCCAACTATTTCATCCGTTATCCATGGCTTCAAGCTGTAGTAACATTTGATAGAGTGATCATATCGGTTTTAGCAATATCACTTGTTATACAGACTCTAAAAAATCCAAAAGCTTCTATTTCTTTAAGTTACTTTGAGCTGTTCTGGCTAGCTCTAACTGCTATTACTCTAATAGACACCTTTACCAGAAGTTTTACCCCTCAGAGCCTCAAACTTGCTGTAGATGTCTATCTACTTCCAATTGTACTCTTTATAGTAACCAAAAATTCTATACACATAGCACAGTACAGGTTTAAGCTTTTCACAATTCTTATATTTCTAGCTTATCTATTACCTATAATAGGTTGTTATGAATTTTTTACAGGATCAGATCTTTTCAGTTATCCTGGTAGTGACCTTATGCGTGATGCAGTAATACGTCCCAACGGTTTTTTTCAGGCCGATAACTCTTTTGCTGTCATCTCGTTGCTAGTTGCAGTAGCACTTATCTACTGGCCAAGGCTCTTCAAATTAGAGCTTAAGAGTAAGCTTTTCTGGTTTTTGGCAATATTTTCAGCCCTACTAGCTTCGCTTCTACCACAGTTTCGCGCTGTAGCTATCACTGCTGGTCTCTGTCTGTTAATTTCACTGCTGCTACTGAGAGGTATAAAAAAATCTGTAAGACCTTTGATAATAGTCTTTCTGTTAGTGATGCTATTTTTACCGCTCTATTCTGTATTAAGAGATAGCAGCTTTTTTCAAAACAGAATTGCTAACACAACAAATGCTTATAGTAGAGTTGAGACATACAAAGTAGCAATAGATGTTATCAAAACAAATCTTCTTTTTGGGGTTGGGGTTGGAAAGTATGAAGACTATTTTTATCAGCACTATGCTCCACGAAAATATGCTTCAACCCAAGAAGAACTGAAAAAACTTCCTCAAAGTACTCCCCATAACAACCTACTGGCCATTATGTCTGAAATGGGAATAGTAGGTGCAGTTGCTTATCTTCTATCAGTATTTGCAGTCTTTGTTTTCTCTACTAGTATGATTGTAAAAGGTGGAGAAGAGAGAACTCTTGGTGCTGCAATCTTTACTTTGTGGCTTGCTTACACAGTAGTTGGAATGACACTAACAAGCGGCTACTATTCAGACGTCAATCTTATTCTCTTCTTTTTCTCGGCTCTATTTTTAAAATCTAAAGAGTTGAAGCAAGGGGTAAAAGATGAACCTGTTGAAAAAATTCAAGCATAAGACTCAGGGTCTGAGTAACCATGAGATTGCACAAGAGATAAAAAGAGTTTTGAAAGCTAGGTTTATTCACAGGTTTCGTCGAGTACGCTACAAGCTTTTAGGAACAGAAATATCTGATAGAAAACTTAAAGCTTCACTAGCACCAGACTACAAAAATGATGACCAACTTCTTGTCTACTTCAAGCAGCGTCAAACTCCTTCGATATTCTGGGGAGTAGAAAGAGCCGAAGAGACAGCAAAGACCATATCAGAATTTAGCGTAACATTTATAGATGAGACTTTACAGATTGCAGATGAAGTCTGTAACCATACTTTCTACTTTCTTGGGCATACACATATCTATCAAAAGTTGGACTGGTTCTACGACTGTACCAATGGTTATAGTTGGCCAAAATCCCATTACAGCGAAATAGTGCTTAGTAATGCAAAACCTGGCTCAGATGTAAAGATTCCCTGGGAACTTGCACGCTTACAACACGCTGTATGTCTGGGTCAAGCTTATTGCCTAACTGCAAATGAGAAGTATAGTCAAGAATTTTGCCTACAGGTAAGGTCTTTTTATGAAGAGAATCCTCCAGAAGTTGGTATACACTGGCTCTCTCCAATGGAAGTTGCTTTAAGGGCTGTAAATCTTTCTGTAGGCTTCTATTTTTTTCGAGCGTCAAAGAGTTTTGACTTAGCGACACTGAAATCAATGCTCAAAATAGTTTTTTCACACGCCAAATTTATAGAAGAGAATCTAGAAAGGTCGGTTCGCATAACGAGTAACCATTATCTTTCAGATCTAGTAGGGCTACTATTTATTGGAATTCTATTTCCAGAGTTTAAGCGTGCAAAGAAGTGGCGTGAATTTGCATTGAGCGAGATATTAAAAGAGATGGACAAGCAAGTCTATAGTGATGGTGTAGACTGGGAAGCTTCTATTGGCTATCACGCTCTGGTACTTGAACTTTTTCTCTACTCTTTTCTTTTGTGTAAAGTTAACAAGATCGACATAGAGCGCAGGTATTGGGACAAACTTGCCAAAATGTTTCTTTTCGTAAAAGCTTATATTAAGCCAGATAACACAGCTCCATTAATAGGTGATTGGGATGATGGGCGAGTGTTTATTTGGAAAAACCGTCACACAACAGACCATTCTTACCTACTGTCTATAGCGGCAATAATTTACGAAGATGAAAGATTCAAGGTTACAGGTTTTCCTGCTGAAGAGAGTATATGGATCTTTGGTCAGCAAGGCTATGAGACTTTTGAGAATATAGGTACTGAGCAACAGGCGGAGAGATCGGCTGCTTTTCCAGAGGCTGGTA
>JAEUQL010000340.1 GCA_016789295.1 Blastocatellia bacterium
TGGTGGTTGTCTAGATTTGACTTCTCTTCTGAAAGCATATGAGTAGCAAGTACTCTAGCTTGATCAGTAAGCAAGTCCAACTCTGTCTCTATGCGTGCTTCCTCAACTGAACCAAGCTCTGTTTCAGACTGGGTTGGTTCAAAATTCTGATTGTTAGTCATAAACTCAGTAATATTTGGCTCAACCAATTTTTCAGGATTATTACTATAAATATAACAAATTCAAGCAATTATATAGAAAATGCCTACTACAAAACAAGCACAACTTTACCTTTACAGAATTTTCTTCTCAGCACTATGAAACCACAACGATATCTTCTGTTTCTACTCACCTACTACCCAAGCTCTTGTGCTTGAAAGCTGGTTAGTAAGAGCCTTTTGAGGTATAATTTCTATCCTTTTTCAGTACAAAAGTCACAGTGAGGCAAGATGGAGACAGAACAGAGAATTGCAGTAAATATTGAAGATGAGATGAAGCGTAGTTACCTTGACTACGCTATGTCGGTCATCATTGGTCGTGCACTGCCAGATGTACGCGATGGACTCAAACCAGTACACAGGCGCGTCCTTTGGGCAATGCACGAACTTGGAAACACTTACAACAAGCCTTACAAGAAGTCTGCTCGTGTAGTAGGAGATGTTATAGGTAAGTATCACCCACACGGTGATGCAGCCGTCTATGATACTATAGTTCGTCTTGTACAAGACTTCTCTATGCGCATCCCGCTCATTGATGGTCAAGGCAACTTTGGATCGGTTGACGGAGACGCTGCTGCTGCAATGCGATACACAGAAGTTCGCATGAAGAAAGTCTCTGAGATGATGCTAGCCGATATAGAGAAAGAGACTGTAGATTTTCAACCAAACTACGACGAGACTTTAGAAGAGCCTATAGTCCTACCAGCCAGATTTCCAAACCTTCTCGTAAATGGCTCTTCTGGTATTGCAGTTGGAATGGCAACAAATATTCCTCCACATAACCTTGGTGAAATAATAGAAGCTACTATCCATCTGGTTAATCATCCAGAAGCAACTTTGGCCGAAATTTTGAAAATGGTTCCAGGCCCAGACTTCCCAACAGGAGCTTTTATATGTGGCCGTCAAGGAATCAGACAGGCATACCAGACCGGTCGTGGTGGTATAACGATGCGTGCCAAAGCAGCGATAGACCGAGTTGGAAAGAATGATGAACGAGAAGCCATAGTTGTTACCCAGATTCCCTATCAGGTTAACAAGGCAAAATTGATAGAAAGAATTGCAGACCTAATTAATGAGAAGAAGCTCGAAGACATATCCGACCTTCGAGACGAGTCCGATAGAGAAGGAATGAGAATTGTTATAGAGTTGAAGCGTGGAGCAGTTGCGCAAATGGTACTCAACAACCTCTACAAACTGACTCCCATGCAGACTACTTTTGGAATAATCAACCTTTCAATAGTAGCAGGACAGCCAAGGGTACTTGGACTGATAGAAACTTTGCAACTCTTTATCTCCTTCCGCAAAGAAGTAGTAATCAGACGCACAGAATATGAGCTACGCAAAGCACGTGCAAGGCTTCACATATTGGAAGGTCTTAGCAAAGCCCTGGATCATTTGGATGCTATCATTTCACTCATTCGCTCCTCTCGCTCTGGAACAGAAGCACGCGAAGGATTGATGACCAACTTTGGGTTTTCTCAGATACAGGCACAAGCAATACTGGACCTGCAACTCCAGAAACTGACAGGTCTAGAACGGCAGAAGATTCTTGATGAGCTTAAAGAAGTTCAACGCCGCATAACAGAACTCGAAGAGATTCTCAACAACGAAGCTACGCTTAAAGCACTAATAGTTAAAGAGCTGCGCGAGGTTCAGAAAGAGTTTGCTGACGAACGTCGAACTCAAATAGTAGATGAAGAGGCAGACCTTACACTTGAAGACCTTATTCCAGATGAAGAGATGGTGATAACTGTCACACACGGTGCATATGTCAAGCGCACCCCTCTGACTACTTATCGCAGCCAGAGGCGTGGAGGCACAGGCAGACGTGGAATGACAACAAAGACTGAAGATATTGTTGATCATATCTTTGTTGCTACTACACATTCATACATCCTCATATTTAGCGACCGTGGACAGGTTTACACACTCAAAGTACACGAAATACCTGATGTAAGTGCGGCAGGGAAAGGCAAATCTATTGTTAACTTGATCAACCTACCTGTAGGTGAGAAAGTTTCTGGAATAGTCCCTGTCAGAGGGTTTTTCGAGGGTCATTATGTCGTTATGGTCACTCGTCGTGGAACTATTAAAAAGACAGAGCTTTCAGAGTTTGCATACAGTCGCTCTAAAGGTATTATCGCTATTAATGTAGAGGAGAATGACGAACTAATAGCAGCAGAATTGAGTGATGGTAAGAAGAAGATCTTTCTTGCTACACACGATGGAATGGCAATCTACTTTGATGAGTCGGATGTCCGTTCTATGGGTCGTCAAGCCTATGGAGTACGTGGCATAGAGTTACGCGAGAGCGATTATGTTGTTGGGATGGCAGTTCTTAACGGCAATGAACAGATGTTGACAATCTCTGAGTATGGACTTGGCAAGCGCACGCCAATTGAAGAATACCGCCATCAGTCACGTGGTGGAATTGGTGTGATAAATATGAAAATGACCGAGAGAACAGGTCCAGTAGTAAGTGTTATGCCTGTCAATGACGAAGATGAAGTAATGCTTATTACACTTCATGGAAAGATCATTCGACTTCGTGTTGGAGACATCCGCGAAACTGGCCGTAGTGCTCAAGGCGTGAAGCTGATAGACGCTGAAGATGAAGACAAGGTAGCTTCTGCATCTCTCATTGAACGCCAAAGCGAGCCTATAAATGAAGAAGCAGGTACAAAAGGAGAGTAAACACTCTCCTTCTATTATCTAAATTCTTAAAACTCTAGAAATTGATCATATGGCCTTCGAGGCCGTGTGCCGCCTCTTTGATAGCTTCACTCAGTGTTGGGTGTGCATGTACATTACGAGCTATCTCATGTGGGGTAAGTTCAGATTGGCGTGCAAGTGTCAATTCTGGCAGAAGCTCAGTAACATCTGGTCCTATCATATGTGCACCTAGCAGTTCACCATACTTCTTATCGCTGATGAGCTTGACAAAACCTGTAGCATCTCCCAATCCATGAGCTTTACCATTTGCTGTAAATGGGAATTTAGCTACATTTATTTGATAGCCTTTTTCCACTGCTTGCTTTTCAGTGTAGCCAAAACTGGCTATTTGAGGTTGGCAGTAAGTAGCACGTGGCATCATGTCGAAATCTAACTCTATAGTTTCAACTCCAGCAATATTTTCAGCAGCAATAATACCCATCGACTCTGCTACGTGAGCCAGCATAAGCTTTGCTGTGACATCACCAATAGCATAGATATGTGGAACGTTTGTTTGCATCTTGCTATTAATATCAATTGCGCCACGTTCTGTCAGTTTAACACCTGTATTTTCAAGTCCATAACCTTCAACACGAGGTTTGAAACCTATGGCTTGCATCACCTTGTCTGCTTCTAGCAACTGCTGTTTTCCATCTTGAGTAACAGTTACTTGGACTGCTTTTCCCGTGTCTTCAATCTTATCGACACGAGTTTTTGTCATTACTTTAATGCCGTTGCGGCTAAATTGTTTGTGAAGCTCTGCTGATATCTCTTCGTCTTCAAGTGGGACAACCCTGTCCATAAACTCCACTAGTGTAACTTGAACGTCATAGTTGCTCAGTACATAAGCAAACTCAACACCTATAGCACCTGCACCAGCAATTATTATGCTCTTTGGAAGACTGCTTTCCATAATCTGCTCTTCATATGTAACTACACGTTCGCTCAGTTTTGAGCCAGGAATGAGTCTAGTTGAGGAGCCAGCAGCTATAATGCAGTGCTTAAATTTGAGTGTTTCATTGCCACCTTTGTTCAGCTCTACTTTCATCGTGTTTGGATCGGTAAAAGTAGACCATCCCTCGTATTCATCAATCTTATTCTTTCGCATCAAAAAGTGGACACCTTTAACACGTCCATCGGCAACTTTTCGACTGCGGCGAAAAGCTTCACCATAGTCAAAAGTAACTTTTCCTTCAATATTGATACCAAAGGTTTTCGCTTCGTGTTTAAAGATATGTGCAAGCTCGGCATTTCTCAGCAATGCTTTTGAAGGAATGCAGCCAACATTTAGGCAGACACCACCCCAATACTGTTTCTCAACAATAGCCGTCTTCAAACCAAGTTGGCTGGCGCGGATAGCGGCAACATAACCACCAGGTCCTGCACCAAGCACCACAACATCATATTCTTTCGCCATGAGGGTCTCCTGATAAGATTTCCAGCAACCACTATTACAAGAATAGAGTGGATTAAGGTTACTGCTAAAAAAGCCTTAATGCTTTAGAAAGCTAAAATTACTACTAAAGCAGAAATAAAGCAAAGTTCTGCATTTTATTCGAAACCTCCAAACTAGGCAAGTCAGTCAGAATTGGTTAGAAAAAGCACCTATTTCTTCGTGTTGCCTACTTATTTATTCCCACTCTATACTCTTGCGAGCAATATATTTTTGGAGACTGTTTTTATGAGTGGGCGAAACTCAAAATATAGTGAGCAGATTTATGGAATTGCTGGAGAGAGTATAGACCTGATAGCTGAAAAACTCTCAGAGACACTCAGCATCAAGCTTTATTTGCAAGAAAGTCCAGCGATAGGGAGGTGGTATAGTTCGGAAGACTTTCACAATATTGTAAAAACCATCGAAGAAGGAATAAATTACTTTCCACCAAGTTTACAGCTTGAGCTTTTCTACAATGATACG
>JAEUQL010000341.1 GCA_016789295.1 Blastocatellia bacterium
AAACCCATGAAAAACATAGCCAAACTCGACAAAATTCTACTCTTTCTTGTCTTTACACTCTTGCTACTACATCTGTCTTGTAGCAGCAACCAAACTTCCAAACTAGAGATTACTGTTGCTGCTGCATCAAGCTTGAAAGACTGTTTTGCAGAGATGGCACAGGAGTTTGAACTTGAAACAGGAATAAAGATAGTCTTCAGTTTTGGTGCTACTGCCAACCTAGCTAAACAGTTAGAGTACGGAGCACCTTTTGACATGTTTGCTGCTGCCGATCTCAGATCTGTAGAACAGTTAGAACAAAAAGGCGCGATAATCAACAAAAAAGTTTATGCCAAAGGTCGATTGGTTCTCTGGTGGCCTCAAGATAGAATGCAGAAACCGGAGAAGATTGAAGATACTGCAAAGAGTGATTTCAAGAGAATTGCTGTAGCCAAACCCGAAACTGCGCCTTATGGAATGGCTGCAAAAGAGGCTTTAGAAAACCTTGATCTTTGGAAAAAGGTAGAGGAAAAGATAATATTTTCAGAAAATGTGAATGCAGCACGCCAGTATGCTGAAAGTCAAAACGTTCAACTTGCCTTTATACCTCTTTCACTTGTCAAAAAAGGGGAAAGCTACCTACTTGTAGATGAACAACTCCACAACCCTATCTATCAAGCTATCTGTATCTCTGCACATTCAAAACAGATAGATTCAGCAAAGGTTTTTGACCGCTTCATTAGTAGTCCCAAAGGTAGGCTTATATTGGAAAAATATGGATACTCAATTCCTTGACTTCTATCAGAGTTTCTTTACTGTAGACTGGTTTCCAGTTCGCCTCTCTATCTTCGTGGCTACATTGGCAACTCTGCTCTCTATCTTTTTGAGTCTCTCTATATCCTACTTGCTTGCACGAAAAAACTTCTTTGGGAAAGAGCTTCTTGATGCCTTTATCTCGCTTCCTTTAGTACTACCTCCTACAGTCCTTGGCTACTACCTACTTGTAACACTTGGGCCTAAAAGTATCATTGGTAGATGTTGGGAAGCAGTTTTTACTTCTCCTCTAACGTTTACTTGGCAAGCTGCTGTTATAGCAGCAACTATTCACGCATTACCACTTATGATCAAGTCTCTTAGAGTAGCTATAGAGAATGTGCCTTCAAACGTCGAAAACGCCGCACGCCTTCTTGGAGCAAGTGAAACAAAAGTCTTTTTCACAATTACTCTTCCACTCATTTGGCAAGACTTGCTTGCTGCCACCGCTCTTGCTTTCGCTCGCGCTATGGGAGATTTTGGAGTCACTATAATGATTGCTGGAAATCTTCCAGGAAGAACTCAAACTGCAGCCATCGCCATCTATGACGCAGTCGAAGCAGGCAGAGACAACCAAGCCCTCGCTCTTGTAGTAGTCGTTTCTCTACTCTCTGTTGCAATGCTCTATTTCATAAATTACATAAGCCGTAAAAGATGAGCTTGAGCCACTTTGGATAATTCAATCATGTTGGGAGTTTTGCTTGCTTTCTGGACTGTATAGTCCTATATTGTCGATATGAGTGTTGGACGGCCTTTAGAATTTGAACCTGAAAAAGCTTTGCAAGCAGCTATGGAAGTTTTTTGGAGGCAAGGTTATGAAGCAACTTCCCTTCAAGACTTACTTAAAGCTATGAAGCTGTCTAAAAGCAGTTTTTATCAATCTTTTGGTAGTAAACACCAGCTTTTTGAAATGTGTATAAATCGTTATCAAGATATGGTTACTGCAACTATGATTGAAGCTCTCAACCACTCATCTTCAGCTCGTGAATTTATACTAAACTCATTTTATACTGTAGCCAAAGAGGCACGTAAAGGCAAAACTAAAGGTTGTTTAGTGCTCAACAGTGCTAATGAGTTTTCACAAAACGACCCAGTGATAGCTGCCTGTGTCGCAAGTGGAATAGAAAATTTTACAAATGTCTTTCTTCTAGCTGTTAAACGTGCTCAATCCGAAGGCACTATATCAACAAATAAAACAGCAGAAGCCCTAGCCTCATACTTGATGAGTAGTATGAGTGGAATTAAAACCCTTGTTAAGGCTGGTACTAGTGAAACTAAAGTCAAAGAGATTATCGAGATAGTTATCTCTGTACTCGATTAATTTTTTTTAGCCTATTTTGAACTAGTCAGTCCAAAAATACATTTTTATTTAAGGAGAAGATGTTATGCCATTAGTTCAAATCAAATCTCTTCAAGGTTTTCTATCAGCAGAAAAGAAGCAGGAGATAATCAAGCGCGTTACAGAAGCATTAATTTCTGTTGAAGGTGAAGCAGTGCGCCCATTTACTTGGGTCATTATTGACGAAGTTTCTATGGAATCTTAGGGTATTGGAGGTCAAGCAGTTAATATAGAGATGATACAGAAATTGCTACATAGAAGTAACCCTAGTTAAATCTAGAAATTTTTTCACAAGAGAATGAAAAGGAACCATTATGAAACAACTTACATTCATCAAAGCTGGCTTGCTGGAATGGCACGAAGCAAAACTTCCAACCCTACAAGCAGATACAGACGTTCTGGTACGACCATTGGCAGTAGCTAGGTGCGATCTGGACTTTGCTGCAATAGCTGGTAGAGCACCACTGCCTGGACCTTACGCAATCGGACACGAATTTATAGCAGAGATTGTAGAAATGGGTGATAGTGTCTCTAGCTTAAATTTGGGTCAGAAAGTAATCGTTCCTTTTCAGATATCTTGTGGAAAATGCCGCTACTGTCTTCGAGGTTTTACAGGAAGTTGCCTGGCAGTTCCACCAATGTCTATGTATGGAATGCCTTCAAACAGAGGTTTTTGGGGTGGCGCGATGTCTGATTTAGTAAGAGTCCCTTTTGCTGAAAATATGTTGGTAAAAGTTCCTGAAGGTATAGAGCCAAAAAATATAGCTAGCTTGAGTGACAATATAGTTGATGGCTGGCGAACTGTAGCTCCTTATTTATCCAATATAGTAGAAGCAGAAGTCTTGATCGTTGGAGGTGGAGCTTTAAGTGTTGGTCTTTATGCAGCAGCAATTGCTGTAGCTTTAGGAGCAAAGCGCGTCGATTACATAGATCATGACAAAACAAGATTAGACATCGCTCAATCGGTTGGAGCAAACCCAATCGATGATAAAGCTTATAAACAGGCAGGTTCTTATCAAATTACCGTTGATGCTAGTGCAAATGTAGATGGCCTTAAGTGTGCCATCTGCTGCACCGAGCCAGAAGGTATTTGTACAAGTGTTGGGATCTATTTTTCAGAGTCCACACCTCTGCCACTCAATCATATGTTCTACAAAGGAATAACTTTTAAAACTGGACGTGCCAATTCACGCGCTGGAATTCCTCATGTTCTAGAACTGATAAATAGCGGTAAGTTAAGACCAGAAAAATTGACTACAAAGCTGGCCACATGGGATGACGCAGCCGAAGCATTCAAAGACCCATCTGCTAAGGTTGTAGTTGCAAGGTGATCTGAAAGAAAGTAGAAAGTGAAGAGAAGTTGTAAAGCTAAGCTTTTGAACAAAAAAGTTGGCATTGGACTGGGTGAAAAATGCTGGCATTGGCAAAAAACACTTATCTGTAACTGTCTTAGTATAAATAAGTTCTTTTTTCATCAATAACGCCAATGAGTAGCAATACTTTGCTACTGCTGCTCACTGGTAATCGTTTTTTGACTTTGCTCAACACAAACAGTTTTATTGCTTTAGTGACACTCCACAAGTGCTGAAGCGCGAAGGCTTCTTTTGTTGGAAGCCTTTGACTTCTATATGGTGGATCTAAAAGCAAGCTGGGAAAAGTTCTAGAAAGCTTTGGCCGAGAAGCCACCATCTACTGCAATGCACTGGCCAGTTACATAAGAAGAAGCAGGCATTGCTAGGAAGGCTACTACAGAGGCAACCTCTTCGGCTTCGGCTATACGCCCAATTGGAGTACGTTCAAGGACTGAGGCTAGAAAATCTTTGTTACTCAGTACTGTTTCTGCCAAAGGTGTTCTGGTGTACCAAGGAGCAACTGCATTGACCCGGATCTTGTCTGCAGCCCACTCCCAAGCAAGAGCTTTGGTCATTTGGTTCATAGCAGCTTTGGTCATTCCGTAAACAACGCCAGTTCTTATAGAAACAATGCCTGCTATCGAAGATATATTGACAATAGAAGCCTCACTACTTTTCTTCAATAATGGATAGGAAAGACGCGATAACTCAAAGGATGAAGTGAGATTTGTATCAAGTAACAAATTATACTCTTGGCTAGAATAATCGAGAGCCGTCTTTCGTATATTGGTTCCTACATTGTTTACCAATATATCGAGAGTCGAAAAGTGCTCTTGCACAGCTTTGATAATGGCAAGCCTTCCCTGCTCCGTTGAAGCATCCGCAACAATGCCGATAGCTTTTAAGCCTCTATCTTTCCAGTCTTTCGAGGCTTTTTCTACTGACTCTGAAGAGCGAGCAACAGCTATAACTTCAGCTCCAAGAGATAGAAATTCTTCAGCTACAGCAAGACCTATCCCTTTTGTAGCACCTGTTACCAATGCCCTCTTACCAGCTAGCGTCCACTTTTTTGTCATGCACAACAGCCCCAAAATTTTTAATCGATAAATAGAGACATTCTTATGGTATTCCAGTACTTCCCATTCTTAAGGAAAGTCTTCTGACGTAAACCTTCAGAGAAGAAACCAAAAGATTTATAGAGCAAAACAGCAACTTTATTGGCCTCTCCTACTTCAAGTTCTATCTTTTTGACACCACATTCTCTAGCCCAATGAATTACACTCTTTACCAGGGTCTTTCC
>JAEUQL010000342.1 GCA_016789295.1 Blastocatellia bacterium
TCCAGCTCTTGCTTATATACACAAACAGAACATCATTCATAGAGACTTAAAACCTGCCAACATAATGGTACAACCAGCAACCAATGGAGAAACAGCAAAGCTTCTCGACCTCGGTATTGCAAAGATGCTACATAGTGATAGTGAGTCGATGCTGGCCAAAACTCTCACTCGAAAAGGTTCGGTTGTAGGAACGCTACAGTATCTTGCACCAGAACAATGTCTTGGTTCAAATATAGATCAACGAACTGATTTATACGCGCTAGGCACTATTGTCTATGAGCTAATAGCTGGTGACCTTCCTTTTTATGCAGACTCATTAAATGGGTGGCTGGTTGCACATCTGCAAGAAAATCCCACACCACTACGCGATCTCAATCCAACAATCACGAAAGAAGTTGAAGCAGTAGTACATAAAACACTTGAAAAAAGACCCAGCAATAGACCTTCATCAGTAATGGAATTTTTAGACAGTTTTGAATTGGCAGCAAGAAACTGTGGACAAGACTTTTGGCAACAGGGAGCTTATGACGGCAAACCAACTCTTTATATAAAAGAGGATTGAAAAGCCAAAATCTACAATATCGTTTTCAGACTTTAGTAAATAGCAAATTCGAAGGAGTAGAGAAATGAATAACCCGAACGAGAAGAAGAAAGTTGAAAGCCCTATCAGTGAGATAAAGACTGTGGAAGAGATAACCAAACAACCATCGTTTTCTAGCGAAGACCTTTCGGGTGGCAACCTAGACAAAGTCAGAGACATTCTTTTTGGAAGTCAAATGAGATCTTTTGAAAAGCGTCTAACACGACTCGAAGAAAAAGTAGTAAGAGAAACATCCGATCTACGTAATGATATTAAGACACGATTTGATAATATAGAGGTCTTTATCAAGAAGGAGATAGAAAGTCTTTCAGACAGACTAAAAGCTGAAGAACGTGAACGTTTAGCTGCACAGAAAGAGATAACAGTAGAGCTACGCGATTCAGCAAAGGCATTTGAAAAGAGGCTCATACAACTTGACGATCAAACTACCAAAAATCATCGTGATCTTAGTCAGCAACTGATAGAAAAGTCTAGAAGTCTCAGTGAAGAGATACGTCAAAAGTATGATGACCTTGTTGCAACTCTTGAAAGAGAAACCCAAGAGTTGAGGTTAGAAAAAACTGACCGATCATCACTTGCTACTATGTTTACCGAGCTTGCAATGCGCCTCAACAATGAATTCAAAATTCCAGGTAGTGAATAAAAAATCTTTATGTCTGCTAAGCGTGATCTGGAAACAAAGGAGTCAAAGCAAATCGAGCAGGATGTAAACAGTCAAGACGAGTTTACCCAACTGCGCAGCCTTCTTCTTGGTTCAGAACAAGCACA
Organism: Blastocatellia bacterium; assembly: GCA_016789295.1. Classification (GTDB taxonomy): domain Bacteria; phylum Acidobacteriota; class Blastocatellia; order Chloracidobacteriales; family JADJPF01; genus JAEUQL01. Next base: position 1,370 of record JAEUQL010000342.1, read on the forward strand.
GATTGCAAAAATCAGTGACAGGCTCGACAACCATAAAACTCGTGCAGAAGAAATAAGCCATGTTTTAGCAGATGCTATAAACCAAAGCTCAAAGCGTGACCAGCAATTGACCGAGTCACTTCTGCCAACAGTTGAAGAAGCAATTAGGATCTCTGTAAAAAAAGACGCTCGAATTCTTGTAGATGCTCTGTTTCCAGTAATAGGTCCAGCAATAAGAAAAGCTATTTCTCAAGCTCTTAGTGGAATGCTTCAATCACTAAACCAGACCCTTGATCAAAGTTTTTCATGGAAAGGATTGTTATGGCGTATTGAAGCATTCCGTACTGGGAAAAGTTTTGCTGAAGTTGTACTTTTAAAAACCTTATTATACCGAGTTGAACAACTATTTCTTATACACCGCGAAAGTGGTTTACTGCTTCAACACGTAGTAGCCGACCTTGTAGTTGCCCAAGATGCTGATATGGTTTCAGCTATGTTTACTGCCATACAAGACTTTGTAAAAGATTCTTTTGGTGTCAAAGAAGGTGAAACTCTGCAAACTCTTCAGATAGGCGAATTGAATGTGTGGGTAGAACAAGGCCCCAAAGCAACACTAGCTGCTGTAATTCGAGGTGATGCACCAGCAGACCTACGAAACTTTTTTCAAGATGCAATAGAGATGATTCACTTTCATTACCAAGATGCACTTGAAGGCTTTTCTGGGGATGCTTCAGTTTTTGAACCAAGCCGCAAGACTCTTGAAGACTGTCTGCAAGCTCAGTACGAAAAGCAGACCCAAGGCAAATTTTCACCTGCTTTTTGGATCTTTGTATCAAGTATCTCTTTTCTGATACTTGGTTGGTCTTTTTTCTACCTTCGAGATACCTACAGGTGGAAGAGTTATCTTGATAAACTCCGCACAACAAATGGAATAGTAATTACTGAGACAGGCAAAATTGATGGTAAATACTATGTGTCAGGACTTAGAGATCCTCTTGCTCCTGATCCTGATCAAATACTTAAACTATCAAAACTCAACTCAGAAGCAGTAGTAAGCCATTGGGAGGCATACAACAGTTTACACCCAGAATTCATAATTGCTAGAACCAAACAGATACTTGCAGTACCATCAGGCGTAGATTTGAGATTTGAAAATGGAACTCTTCATTTAACAGGGCGTGCTCGGCACAGTTGGATAAAAGAAGCTCGAAAACTCTTTCGAGCAATACCAGTACATCTACAAGAGAGTAAGCTTATAGATATAGATTTGGAAAAGCTTAATAGTTTAAAAAGTAATATAGAGCAAGAAAGTATTTTTTTTTCAACAGGTCAATCTAAACCATTACTGAGTGAATCAGAAAAGATAGAAAAGCTATTAGCCAATATTAAAGTTTTAGCCAAAGAAGCTACATTAAATGATATAAATATAGAACTTGAAGTACTTGGTCACTCAAGTTCTATTGGAACTGATCTATTGAACTCCAGACTCAGTCAAGAGAGGGCTGAAACCGTAGTAGCTATTTTTGTAAGAAGAGGTCTTGAGCCAAAATTGTTTTCTGTTCATGCAATGGCCGCCAAAGAGTCTGATGAGCAGAACTTGGTTGAACATAATATCAATCAAAGAGTATCGTTCAGAGTTGTTTTAGCAGATATTTAGAATCTAACCTCAACAAGTAAACATTGGAGAAGTAATGATACAGAAGAAGATCTGCATGCTTGGTGCGTTTGCGGTCGGCAAGACAAGTCTTGTAGCTAGATATGTTAAAAGTATGTTTTCTGAAAAGTACCTCACAACTGTTGGGGTAAAGATAGAAAAAAAGCTGGTAAAAGTTGATAACCAAGATGTGATGCTGATGCTTTGGGATCTTGCTGGCGAAGATGAATTCAATAAAGTTCAAACTTCTTATCTTAGAGGTTCATCTGGTTTTATTCTAGTAATTGATGGAACACGTCATACTACGCTTGATGTAGCCCTAAATCTACAAAAAAACCTACAAGAAAGCTTTGGTAAGTTACCTTTCATTCTAGTCTTTAACAAAGCCGATCTTGTAAATGAGTGGGAAATAGATCCTGGGACTATCGAAATGTTGCAAGCTTCTGGAAACATAGTCTTTCGTTCTAGTGCAAAAACTGGGCAGAACGTAGAAGAAGTTTTTCTAACTTTAGCAGAAATGATGGTTAAGTGATGCTCCCTTCTCCTGTTGTCGATCACATAATAGGAATGGCTATAAAAGATCGCTCTCCAGCTTATCTCTGTTCAGATAAACGTGGTCAACTAATCGGGTGGGGTGGAGAGTTAGAAGTTTACGGTATTCAAGGATTGAAGTTAAAAGAGCCTATAAACATACAACTCCCTTTTCTTGAAGGGTTACTACCTTTGGAAGAAACGTCTTGTTTACTTCCCTGCCTCAAGTTTAATGAAAAAGTTTCAGCCGATGTACATATTTTTCCTGATAGTAACTGTGACTGGATACTTTTGTTAAATGTAACATCGTTAGAGATGGAACAGATACTTAGACAACAGAAAATAAATGACTTAAATCTTTTAAGGCAAAACCAAGTCAAGCAAGTCAATCAACTTTCTCATCTAAGAAATGAGGCCATAACACCAAGCGTTGTAGAGATCGCTGTAATGTGCTTAAAACTAAATGGCTTAACTCTAATAGAAAGTCCTATCAGTGCTTTCTCAAAATTCAACCTGTATATACGTTCTATAACAAGTACTGTAGCCGATGAAGCAGGTATTGTGGACAATATAATTGGAAACCTAATCATTGCAATTTTTGGTATTGTTCCATCAACTTCTACTCCCATCAAGAATGCTGTAAGAGCTGCAATTAGAATATTTGAAACTATTCAAGAAAGCAGCCTAAGAGAAAACTTAACTGAACCAGCTATTGTTATAGTCTCTGATAAAAACCTTTTAGGAAGCTTTAGGTTTAAGAATCAAAACTATTTGAGCATCATAGGTGGAAGTATAGAACGTGCTGTAGAGATACAGCAGAGAGCAGTTTCAAGTCAGATATTGGTCGATAAAGAGACTTTTGAAAAACTCGAACCTTCTTTGCAAAAACATCCGCAGATCTTCAAAAATAGTTAAAAAACAGAGAGGATGGATCGACCACCCTCTTTCTGTAAACAAAAAACCTTTTTAGGCTTTAGCTACTAACTGTCTAAGTACATAAGGTAGGATGCCACCATGTTGATAGTACTCGATCTCAATAGGAGTATCTATTCTAAGAGTTAACGGGATTTCTTGAGTCTCACCGCTAGCCTTAGTGATAGTCAAAGTTACATCTTGTTGTGGTTTTACTCCTGATTCAAGACCAGTAAGGCTGAAAGTTTCTGTACCATCTAGTCCTAAAGTTTGTGCATTTGTAC
>JAEUQL010000343.1 GCA_016789295.1 Blastocatellia bacterium
TGTAAAAACCTAATTACTTGCTGATCTTCTTTACTCAAAACTTTGCTATTTTCTGCTGCTCTAACTAACAGACTCTTCTCTCTTTCTCCAATTTTTGCTAGCATAGCTAATGCTCTAATGCGTTCTGAACTGTTTATCTTTCTTATCGCAAGTGTATCAACAAGCAGATCAACCGCCCTTTCCGATTTACCAGCTAGAGCAATCAGTCTAGCAAGTACTACTCTATGTTCTGGTAACTGCTCTCTCTCAAAGAGCCGTTGTTCATATTTTAGTGCCAGATCAACACGTCCATAGCGTGCAGCAGCTTCAGAGACAGCCATTAAAGCAGACTCTAGATAGACACTAAAACCATTGTCAACAAAAGTAGTAGTTCCAAAGCTGGCAGCAATCTCTTCTTTTCTTTCTCTCTTGATGTTTGGTTCTGCTAGCTCAAGTACTAGTGAAAGTGTTTTGAGTGCAGTGTCTACATTTCCGACCTTAAACTCTGCATCTGCATAACCAATAAAAGATGTTAGGTCAAAATTTCCTGCTGAAAGTAACTTGCTGTAGGTGCGAGAAAGAAGACGAAAACTTTCTTCAATGTTTTGCTCATTACTTAAAATCCTGCTAGCTGTAACTGCACGATTTGTGTTAGGTAAAAATGTCTGGTCTGGCCTTGTGCGAAGTCCAACAAATCCTTCTAGAAGCTCTATTGCACGTGCTTTCTCTCCTAACTTCAATAGTGCACGTGCTTTTGCCAGTCTAAGCCATTCTGGCCTAGTAGCATGTCCACGAAAAGCATTGTCAATTAGTGCAACCTCATTGAAAGCTTCTCGAAATTCTTCGGTTTTACCATACTTCAAAAGTAGTTCTATAAGCTTTTGCCGCCACTTTATCCAATCTGCTTGTGATGTGGCGGCTTCTCTGTCATATGGATCACCAACAACACCTTTTTCTACAATCAGATATTGATCTTCTAGCATATCGTCTACTTGATTGAGCTTTGTTTTTGAATACCCAGCAGCAGCCAAGTAGTTGAGATATTCTGCATCATTGGCTATCTCTTTTACTTTTATTAAGCCAATAAGCCGCCTTATAAATACTACCTTCTCTGCCTCTTCAACCAGATTTTCGCTAGCCACCATCATTAGTAGATCTTTTGAACCAGTTTGCATACTGAGCCTGTCAAGATAAGAAAATCTCTCTGCACTATCTTTAGCCGAATTTGCCATTAGCCTTATCAGATTCTGGTATTCACTAAAACTACTGGTTCCATCTTCGTTCTGTTTACTCTCCTTGAGTCTTTCAATAATTAGTGCAGTTATCCTTTCTCTAGCTTCATTAGCCTGTCCAAGGTAATCAAGTAATGTGAAGTATTTCTGCAAAGTAGAAATGCTGACATCACCATCTGTAGCAGCTTGCCAGTAACGACGAGCTTTCTGTTCTACTCCCATTCTCCAGTATGCCTCTCCTACTTCAAGCATCAAGTCTTGTGCTTCACTGCTTGCCTGAACTCCACTGTTGCCAGCTTCCAGAGCTTGGTAGTTAAAAGAAGCTAATGTAAGTGCTAACTGTAAATGGTTTATTGCACGCTGATATTTTTTCTCTGTCAGGTAGAAGTTGCCTAGATCACGTTGTGCTCCTATATCTTTTGGTCTGTTCTCTACACGTGCCAGTAAGTATTGGCGTGCCAACTTCTCATCTTTCAGATTGGGTCTGGTTTCAAACCAATGACCAAAAGTGTAAGCAAAACTGAACCAATTATCACCTGTTAGCTCTTCTTCTGGGTTTGGTCTATTTTTAATAATGTCACCTATCTTTTGACTACCAAGTGCTTTGTGGAAAAGTTGTTCTGTTTCTGGTGAATAATCATTTAGAGCTTGTGCAACTTGAGCACGTCTGGTTAGCTTCCAGAGATCCGATAGGTTTGTACTGGAGATGGCACGATAAGCAAACTCTTTATCACTGGTTCGTATTAGATAGTTGATCAATTGTATCTTCTGTGGATGGTTTTGTGATAGAAGAGTTTCTAGCTCTCTTCTACCACTTTCTCCCTGTCCAGTTAATAGTCTCAAATATCTGTCAACATATTCATTATTTGTAGAACTTAACTGCCCTGTCATCTCTTGATAGTAACGTCTAAGGGCTTCAAGCTCTACTTCAGTATCGTTTGCGTAACTGGCAAGTAGTGCTATTTTTGGCCAGTATCCAAATTTGGAATGGGTTGGATCTTTTACATACTCGCTTCTGAGTAGTGTGATGGCTTGTTTAAAAAGCCCTCTGTCAGCATAAAAATCTGCAAGTGCATTCAAGCGTGTATGATAGTTTGACTCTGGCAGAAGTGGATTTGATTGAGCCAGTTGATTTTTGAGGACAGCTTCTGTAACTTCTGGCATTGATACCAAACTAGCTATTTGTAGTAGCAATGTGTCTTTAGTCTGATCTCGTCCTGTTACCAATTCTTTGAGCTTCGTTCCAAAAGCTAATCTATCCTCAATAGTTACTTTGTTTGCAATAACTGATACAACTGCTTCTGGAATAGCAGAGTTAAATGACTGATAGACAAGTTCTGCTTGTTGGTGTCCAGGGTTGTTTGGCTTTTCTACCTCAACTTTCACCTTCTCTCGCAACATCCATAGTTCACCAAATATTTGTGTGAGCGTCTTACCTTCACGCACTAACTCTTCTGCATAAGCAGTTATATAGAAGGAGTAGATACCCTGTTTGTATATGTTTGTCCCAAAATTTTCTGCAAATAGATGCTTGTAAGATGAGTATGTCTGACTCTTTGAGTCATCTGTGTTCATACTTCTTAAATATGTACGAGCAATAGCCCTATCAAACTTAAAGATTTCAACAGCAGCAATTAATTTTTTATATCTATCTGCAGAGCCTGATAACTGATAGGCACGGGTGAGCCAGCCTATAGCCTCTTTTGATTGACGCATTTGAAGGTATACATCCGAAATAGCCTCATAAAGAGTAAGTATTTGTGGCTCATTTCTTATAGCCTTTTCATACTCTCTTGCAGCGTCTGCCCATCTGTCTTGGAGTTCATAGATGCGTGCAAGGGCAACATTCCATCTATAATTGCGGCTCGATTGCTCTGAGACTTCTTTGTAGTATCCTATCAGTCTGTCTAATAGCTTATAACGGCGTGCATAGTCATAAGCACTTTCTAAGTTATTTCCACCATCATCTGACCCATTGTTGACTTTCAAACAGTACTGTTCTAGTGCAGAAACGTGATCACCAACCTCTTCAAAACTATTTGCCATAGTTGTATATAATGCAGCAAAAGCTGCACTATATCCATAACGATCTTTATCGTTAATTTCCTCAGCATACTTGTATGCTATTTTGTAAAGTTCTAGTAGCCTATCCCGCTTCTTCTGTTTTGCAACTACTCTAGTCAGTTTTTCAAAAAGTTCATTACTAAAAGGATTCTTTTCGTAAAGTACTACAAGCGTTGCTTCAGCCTCTTGAAGGTTATCTGCTAACACTTGGTAATCAGCCAACTCTAGACCAAATTCAAAATAGAAACTACCTTTGCCACGTAAAGAAGCGTTTCGTAGAAGGCTGAAAGTACGCTCTTTCTCACCTATTCTCCAATAAAATTTGGTTGCAGTCTTTATCAACCCATAACTTGTTGGAAAACTTTGAACTAAGTTGTCATAGATAAGAACTGCTTTTGCAACATCACCCTTCTGCTCATAAACACTTGCAAGCTGGAGTTTATATGCCATCATTGGAAGTCCTTCAGTAGCAACTTCAGTAAGCCTTTCAAGTGCCCTTATCTCATCTGCAAGTCGGTGTTTTTTAGCAAAAAAGCTTCTTGCTGTATGTATGAAATCTATATCACCACTTTTTGCAATATACCTGTTAAATACTTCCGATGCAGCATCTATATCTCCTATTCTGTCAAGCAACCTAGCATATCCTATAACTAGACTATAATTATTTTTACTACTTGCCAGACGCTCTTCTACTGTCTTTTCTATAAACTGGCGTAGTACCGGCTTGTCTGCAAGACGTTTGAGTCTATAGACCGACTGCTGTTTTGCTTCATAATCAACTAGATCTTTTGTATATTCGCTTATAGCACTTTGTAGATCGCGTTTATTTTCATATATTGCACCAGCTTGAAAAGCATAAAGATTTGGGTTTTGCTCTACTTTCCTAAGAGTATTTATAACTCTTAAAGCATCATCATACTGATAATAGTCCCAGAATACACTTGCAGCACTCAAGTAGTTCTCTGGACTTCCTTTTGCCTGCCCTGTAATTGCGTCCCACTGCTTACGCGCATTCTCAAAATCTCCAAGTTCAGCATAAAGCTCTCCAAGTTCTGTTAGATATATTTCAGAAGTTGGATATATATTTGTGAGGCGTTGTCTAATAGTTATAGCCTCTTTCAGGTTTGATTCTGCTACTTGTCCAAAAGAACGAAGTAACATCACTAACCTATTTGCATAGTTTTCATTTCCAGGATAAAGCCTAGCAAGTTTTCTGTAACTCTCTACTGCTGCTTCATAGTGCGAAAGTTGTATTGCAGCATCCGCACTGAACTGCTGGTATGCAAGAGAGGGTAAAGAATCATCTTTTGTTACCTTTGATAGAGCCTCTTTGTAGTAAGCTCTTAACTCACCTGTAGATGCAAGTTGCTGAAGTGCTACATCACGCATACCTGCAAAATAGTACTGCATCGCTAACTCTAAGTAGTCTTTGTATCTCTTCT
>JAEUQL010000344.1 GCA_016789295.1 Blastocatellia bacterium
ATCCAGGAGAAGAGCACTTTTTCGCTACTTTTTATTTCTTTAGATTCTATAGTTATTGGTTCTGAAATCCTATCCCCAATGTGAACATTGTTTGCACTCTGTATGTTGATTATGTACTTACCTTGATAAGGAGACTCTTTGTTAGTTTCTTCTGTACTTCTAGCTGAAGGTTTTCTTGTACCACCATTTTGACTAACAAATCTGATATTTTTTGATCTTTCATCCAGAGCCAAGAGTTTTGGTCTATCTTGCTCCTTCAATCTATCTTGTCCTGTCTGTTCAGAATCCAAATCAAACTGTCTAGTCTTAGACCCTGAAGCATCAATACCGCTAAGACCTATCTGATTACATCCTAAATCAAAAGATTCTTTAATAGTTCTGCCATAGCCCAAGCCTTGATAGAAAGAGGCTGCAAAGTTGATAGCTGATGTATCCAAAATAGACTTTGACATGCCAACTACACAGTCTATGTGTTGTGCAATGGCTCTGGCTTGTTCTTCGCTGTAGCAGGCATTAAGAACTACACATCGAATGTTATCTTTGAGTATGGAAAAGAGATTTTTCAGGGCTTCTACAGGAACATAACCACTATTACCAAGGCCATCTTTAAGAATTATTTCCCCTGCTTTGCTGCCGTGACCGCTAAAGTGGACAATGTGTGGCTGGTGTCTAAGCAGTAGACTCTGTATGTCTCCAACACGTACAGCCCAATGCTGTTTTATGTCGAATCTGTCTCGATATTTGGAAAGGCGAAGTTTTTCATCTATCAGCCTAACTTCTTCATCAAGCTTTAGTGGATCAGTATCAGAAGGGTTAGCAGCCAAAAACAGTATCTTTATAGTCTCTGACTCATCTGTCTCTGTAGGCTTAGCAGTGCTAGGGTCTGTTTTATCTTGCTGAGATCTTATTCTTGGCAAAGCTTCAGCAGCGAACGCTACCATAAACCGTGCGGCTGCTTCTGCTGAATAGCGGTGAAAATTATCGGCCTTTTCTGAATCTGCATAGTCGCAAACGCCTTTGACAACAAAAGCTACCAATGAAGAGTCCTTTGCATAGCAAGCTCTCAGAAATGAAGCTGCTTCCATTTCTAAAGCAAGAATCTTGCGGTCTCTTTCAGCTAGCTCATCAAAGATAAACCTATCTTCTATTACACTGTTGCCTGATGCAAAAGAGCCATAGTGGGCTTTTGGTTCTGGGCTATCTGGTTCTGGAGCAAATTGGCGTTTTCTTATTTTAAGATCAGAAAGATATTCTTCTCCTTCAGGTGTTAAGGTGAGCTTTTTTGTAATCAGACCTTTTTTTTCAAGATAGGGAATAACTTCTGACCAGTCTGGACAGTTTTTTGTTGTCTCTTCTGCCCTTATCCAGTCGTAATTCTGGCTCTCGGCTATTTTATATAGCAGGTATTCTTTCTGATAGCGAAATGAAAGAGGGCGAGGCGTTTTGATTGTTGCTATCCAACTTCTATTACTTTCAATAAAGTCTTGTAGCCACTGCTGAATGTGTGGATGAACCTGGTAGCTCTGCATCTCAGGAGACAACCTACCTTCTTTCATCTTTCCTACATCGTAGAAGAAGGCTTGGCTAGCCACTATAACATCACCCAGCCCTACATTTTTCTGTCTCCACCCTGCACAGATCCCAACAAGAGAGATCATTTTTGTTTTAATTAGGTTAAGGATACTACTTACCACTATAGCAGCGGCTGTTGGCCCCATTTGCCACTGGGCTAGAGCAGCTATCTTGAAGCTTGCTCCATTACTTAATGGTAAGTCGGTTAAGTAATATATATGTTTTTCTGGTGTCTGTTCTTGTTCCCAAACCTCTCTTCCACCTTCTTTGAGGTTAAGGACGGCGTTTAGTTCTTTTGGTAGGGCAGTAATTATTAGAAGATCTACTTCTTTCATCTATTTTACCCATCTAGAAAGGTATAGAGACTTTGCAGATTATAGACTATGTTCTCTGTTAGAAAAAGAGGAATTTATAAAGCCTGCTGATATAGTTATCTGCAGGCTTATTACTTTTCTACACAAGTAGAAGCTTCTCTAAGCAGTACTTAATTCTCTCAAAGGTTTTTTCAATCTCATTATCTAGTCCTACAGAGAGTCTGATCATTCCACTACTTAGTCCCATAGCCTCTTGCTCCTCTTTGGGAATCTCGGAGGAAGTGCTACTTCCTGGAGGGCTAAAAAGTGTCTTGAAGTAACCCAAGCTTACAGCAAGATAGCCAACTCTTTCTTGCTGCATCATCTCCATAAGTTGGTAAGAAGTAGCTTCATCTGCAACATTTATTGCCATCATTCCACCAAAGCCAAAACCAGGGTTCATGAGCTGCTTCATCAACTCGTGTTTGCCATAAGAAGGTAGTCCTGGATAGAAGACTTTTATTCCAAGCTCCTGCAACTTCTCAGCTAGATAGAGTGCATTTTTGCTATGTTTCTGCATTCTTATATGCAGGCTATGAAGATTTTTAAGAATGCTTGCAGAACGGAAACTATCTAGCACTGGGCCTAGTAGCATACACGCACCCGTGTTTATGTCTGTAAGGTGGTGTATAAATTCTTGTGTTGAACAGATGCAGCCTGCAACACAATCACTAGTACCATTGATAAACTTCGTTAGGCTATGAATGACAACATCTGCACCAAGTCTTGCTGGTGAAAGGATCATTGGGCTAAAAGTATTATCAACTACAAGGGTAAGATTATGCTTGTGTGCCAACTCGCTCAAAGCTGGAATGTCTGCAATTTCGAGCAGAGGGTTACTCATAGATTCACAATAGATAACCTTGGTTTTTTCTGTAATCTTATTACGCACTGCATCAATATCATTGATATTGACAAAATTTACACCTATTCCAAGTCGTGGAAGGAAGTTTTTAAAGAGCGCGTAAGTACCGCCATAGATTGTGCGGCTTGAGATCACTTCGTCACCTGTTGTGCAAAGCTGCATTATGGTGCAACTGATAGCAGCCATTCCCGATGCGGTTACTTGTGCAGATTCTGTATCTTCCATTGCCGAAAGTGCACGTGAAAGGTATTTATTAATAGGATTCCAGTGTCGCGAGTAGAGGAAACAGCCCTCCATTTCGTGTGCAAAAAGCTCCTTCATCGTGTCAGGACTAAGGAAGGTAAAAGTTGATGAATCAGTAATTGATGGGTTTACATCACCAAACTCACCAAACACCTGATAATCTTGAATTCTGCTACTTGGATCGAAAACCATTTTTTCACCCCTAACTGTTAATTTTTCCTCTTTACAAGCAGGTTGTTTGATGTTTTGTGTAGCTTACAGCAAGAAGATATCACGAATTGAAATCTTAATCATCATTCAAATTTTGGTCATTTAGCGATACTAGTGAGAGAGCAAAGACTGCGGCCTGTGTTCGGTCTCGCAAGTTCAGACAGCTTAGTATATTGGTTATGTGATTCTTAACTGTCTTTTCGCTAATAAAAAGTATGTCAGCTATCTCTCTATTACTTGCCCCGGTTGCTATTAAACTTAGCACTTCGCGTTCTCTAGCAGAAAGTAAAGCAAGCACCTTTTTTTGGTCTTCTTTCTGCGAAAATTTAGGAATCTTTTGGCGTGGAAAAACCTTTTTTAGTAGTCCTGGCCCAAGCTGTGTATAACCTCTGTGCACTGCTCTGATAGCATCGGCTAGCTCTTTTGGTGGTGTATCTTTTAGCAGATAGCCCATAGCACCAAAACGGATAGCATCTTCAATATACTCTTCATCGTCAAATGTAGTAAGAACCAAGACTTTTGTATTTGGAAAACGCTCAACAACTTGGCGCGTGGCTGCAACACCATCTTTTACAGGCATTCTAACATCCATAAGTAGAACATCTGGATTAAATGCAGCTACCTTCTCTATTGCCTCTTGTCCATTGGAAGCTTCTGCAACAACCTTCAGATCGGGCTGTGCTTCCAGAAGCCTTTTTAGTCCTTGACGGACAATTATCTGATCTTCAGCAATGACCAGTTTTATCATAAGTTTTATCCTTCAACTGGAAGAGATGCAGCTACTTTACAACCTTTTTGGCCATTTATCTCTAACCACCCACCAATATTTTCTGCACGTTCGCGCATGTTTTGTAACCCAAAGCCAGAAGAGCTGTTTTCAAGATCTACCCCTCGACCATTATCTACTATTTCGATGTAGAGCAGTTCTTGCTCTGAGATGGAGAGTACCTTTATCAAAATAGAGACTTCTGTTGCTCCACTATGTTTTTGAACATTTGTAAGAGCTTCCGAGAGTATACCTTTTACAGCCAGTTGCAGCTTTCGAGATGGCAAACGTGGTAGCTCAGCCTCAAAAACAGTCTTTATTTTAGAACTGCGCTTAAACTCTCCAACAATTTCATCAACTATCTGATCGAGAGTTTCTTCAGGCTCTGAACGTAGTATTGAAACAACTTGTCTAAGGTTATACAGAGCTTTGGAGCCGAGTTTTTTGCTCTCTTCGAGAAAAGGAGCCTGTTCTGCAGGTGTCTGTATTGAAAGTAGAGCATTCTCAAGTTGAATATGCTGTGCAACAAGGAGGTGTCCAAGTGTATCGTGTATGTCGCGGGCAATTCTAGTGCGTTCTTCAAGAACTGCCTTGTCTTCAATCTGTAAAGAGTGCTGATATATCTGCTCGTAAGCTTTTGCTAGTTGACGCCGTGCAAGTCTTTCAGAGACAAGAGACCTAACTAATATCAG
>JAEUQL010000345.1 GCA_016789295.1 Blastocatellia bacterium
AGTTTCAGACTTTGGGCGGGTTTGTAGTAACCTATTTTGGCCATATTCCTTTAGCCGGAGAAAAAATTAAATGGAATGGTTGGAGTTTTGAGGTTATTAAAATGGATGGGTATAGAATAGATAGAATATTAGTTAGGAAATTGTGAAAAATAATAACAATATAACTATCTAAGTTTTGATAGTAATGTAGTAAAAAGTAATTATAAATAGGTGTAAAAATAATGATTAAAATTAGGTGTTTAAGTCAAGTTATTATCTTGTTAATAATGTGGAAATCCATAACACTAGCATTTTTTGACTATTCACATAACATCTCTGGTGCTTTTGCAAAAATAGATACTGTTTGCAGTGTAAATAAATCAGATTTATCAAAAGTTGTTCTATTAACAAAACATAGCCCAAAACTTAATGGTAAAGCAAGAATAAAAGGTTCTGTAAGAGTATTATTGGCAGAAGCTTTCAACATAAGTGGGAATGTGGTAGTAACGGGAGATATCTATGTTCCAGGTAGTCCAAAGATCAAAAATAGCCCCAATGCAACTTACCAAGGAGCAGTAACAGGTGATGGTGACAAAAATCCAAACAACTATACAATAAAGTTGAGTGGTAATTCTAGAATAAATCGTATAGTCACTTGTACTGATGGAGTGAACCTTGGAGCTATTCCTGCGATTATTCAAACACAAGGAACAAGAGATCTATTCTTAATAAAAGGAGATAAGCCAGGCGATTTTTCTACTGTTAGAGATATAACCTTAACTAAAAGATATAATTTACTATTAGAAATTCCAGAAGGTAGCTATGGTAATTTTAGAGCAGATCGTAGATCGGGTTTCATATTGGGAATGGATAACAAGGAAACAGTGTATAACCTACAATCATTAGAGTTGAATAGTGATGCAGTTCTACAGATTAAAGGTAAGGTGATAATCAATGTAAGAAATGGAATTACATTGAACAGTAACGCAAAGATGGGTGACATTGATCGATTTGCAAATTTATCAGTAAATGTTGAAAGTGGAACAATAAAACTCAACAGCAATGCAGAATTTTATGGGTTGCTCAATGCGCCTACTGGAACATTAATCTTAAATTCGAACAGTAAGCTAATAGGTTCAGTGATATGTGATAAAGCTATGCTTAATAGTAATTCTTTACTGAAAGATGGGATATGAGTAGTTACCAAATAACAAAGTTTAGTATAATTTGCTGGAGTTTCTTCCAGTCTTCAAAACGATAAGATGCAGTACTAGAGTAGAAAAAAATTATTCCAAGTTAGAATGTTTTAGATAGATATATATGACTAAATCATTAAATATAATTGAACAAGTGTTAGGATTAGATCATCCTGATACAGCAACAGTTTTTAATAGCCTTGCCGCTTTACGAAAAAAACAAGGAAAGTACACAGAAGCAGAAGTCCTTTATAAAAAGTCGCTGAGTATAAGAGAAAAAGTACTAGGAATGGAACATCCTCATACGGCTCAGAATCTCAACAGCCTTGCGGAACTCTATTACAGTCAAGGTAGATACGAAGAGGCTAGAACGCTTTACAAGAAAGCATTGGATATAAGAGAAAGAGTGCTAGGTGTAGATAGTTTGGACACTGCACAAAGCCTTCACGACCTTGCAATACTTGACTACACACAAGGTAGGCACGAAGAAGCAGAGGTCTTATTTAAGAGATCTCTTACTATTATTGAAAAAATTTTGGGTGTTGAGCATTCCAAAACAAGTCTTATACTAAAAAACCTTGCCTATCTTTACTGTAGCCAAGGTAGGTATAAAGATGCTGAGCCGCTTTATGAAAGGGCTTTGGAGATAAGAAAGAGGGTTTTTGGCGATAACCATTCATTTACAAAAGAGATAGAAGAGAACCTTAGACAGATTCGCAAAAAAGCCCGGCTACAAAATTTCAGGACTACACTCCACTAGTCTACATAGAAGGTGCAGAAAGTCGTGGTGAGGGTCGCCCTATATGTATATGTGGGTTAGTAGAAGCTCCAGGTACGGCCTGCCTAAATGCTAGGAAAGGAATTCCTGCATTTCGTAGAAATTCCATCAGTGCTTGCCCTTCTTCGCTGTCTGGATGTAGTGCAACGTCTACACAGTTGCGATGGTCAAAACCGAGTTGGTCGTGTGTTTTTGACTGACCGAATGCGCTTATAGGAAGTTGACGACCGAACCTATCGGTGAAAAATTTCTGTACTCTAACTATCTCTTGAATATTCCAGGCATAAGAACCTGTATATCTTATGAGTACATTGGTAGTTCGGTAACTGTTTTTTGCAACAGGTGGAGCTTTAAGAATCTGGTCGATAGCTTCGGCTTCTACAATCATGGCGTCGGCTTCTGCAATCTGCTTTTTGAGGCCGTCAAGCTTTGCTTCTGCTTCGATTATGGCTCTTTCTGCAGTTTCTACATCACGGCGTGCAACAATGCCTTGCTCAAAGAGTTTGCGTCGCTTTTCTGCTGTTTCTGCAGCCTTTTTTACATCGCCCGAATAGAAGTCGAGCAGTTTTTCAAGGCTATCTTTGTACTCTTTAGTGGCTTCTACAAGGTCGTTCTTCGACTTTTTAAGCTCTTCGGCTGTTGGAGTCTTCGCACCTTCGCCATTCTGCCCAAAAGCTGGGTGCAGAAGAGAAAGACCTAAGATTGCAAAAAAGAAAATGTTTCTTATCCTCATACTTGTGCTAGTTTAACCTAGTTTGTTAATAGATGAAAATCTGTGCAGTACCCTATACGAATCAAAACGGAGATAGTCTAAAAAACTTTAGTAAACAATGAAAAACAAGATTCCTGCTACTGCTTACTTAATCGGTTTTGTAAGTCTTTTTTCAGATGTAAGTACGGAGATGGCTTACCCACTACTACCTCTATTTATTAGTGAAGTGTTAGGTGCAAAACCTGTACTTATGGGTCTAATAGAGGGAATAGCAGAAGCAACCGCAAGCGCAGTAAAAGGCTTTTCTGGTTGGATCTCTGATTGGCTTGGACAGAGAAAGAAGATAACAGTCTTTGGCTATGGCTTAACAGCATTTTCAAAACCAATAGTGGCAATTGCAACAGTTTGGCCAACTGTACTACTTGGCCGTTTTTTTGACAGACTGGGTAAAGGAATACGTTCTGCTCCGAAAGATGCTCTTTTGGCCGATCTAGTTATACCAGAAGAACGAGGTAGAATTTTTGGCTTTGAAAGAGCTATGGACAGTGCTGGAGCAGTGATAGGTCCACTGCTTGCATTACTACTTCTCTATTGGGGGAATTTGGAGCTTAGAACATTACTATTTCTAACTACGATTCCCGCTTTTATATCACTACTGTTAATAAGTTTTATACCAGAAATTAAACCTACAAATAGAGTAAAAAAGAGTTTTAGATTGAAAGAGTTAAGTAGCAACTTTTGGCTCTTTGTTGCAGTTAATTCTCTGTTTGAGGTTGGAAACTCTACAAACGCTTTCTTGCTGCTAAAGGCTCGTAGTACTGGCATGCAAGAACACCTTATCTTAGCCTGTTATATACTTTATAACTTTATCTATTCTGCAGGTTCTTACCCAGCAGGTACTATTTCAGACAAAGTTGGAAGGAAAAATGTATTAATTGTTGGATATGTTGTGTTTGCACTTTCTTATCTGGGGTTTGCTATAGTACCAGCTTCAACTTGGACTATATTTCTGCTTTTTGCTCTTTATGGAATCTATCCAGCACTTACCGATGGAGTAGGAAAGGCTCTTGCAGCCGATAGTGCAGAAAAAGAACTACGGGCAACAGCTATAGGAATATTTTCTGCTTTTGTAGGACTAAGTCGGCTTTTTGCAAGTATTGTAGCAGGGATTTTGTGGGATAGTTATGGAAGTAGAGCCACTTTTCTCTATAGCGTTCTAACTTCGGTTGTAGCCACTACAGTTTTTGCTATCTTCTTTAAGCAGAAAACTAGTAGTTCCTAACTCAGGTACTGTTTACATAAAGTAGCAATATAGAAAGTCTGAAGTAAGAAATGAGGGCTGTTTTGTGAATTTATCAACTGGTCTATCTTGTTAGCCAATAACTGAAGTTTTATTGAAGAAAAAAATTCTCTATATTCTATTAATTTATTACCCAATTTACCACTTTCTGCTATCTCATAAAGATAGTAACAAAACTCTTCTATCTTTCTACTTAATCGAGTTTCAACTGTAAACCCTTGCTCTTGTTCGGTATCTTGTTGTTCTGAGTTGGTTTTTGCTGTTGATACAGATAGCTGCTTATTTCTATTAGCTGTAAACCCAAGACTAAATACAGATTGTGGCGAATTACAAAGAAAAGATATTGGATAAAAAGCCAGTTGTTTGGAAATACGCCCAACAATTGAAACTATTTTCATCTTTTCTGGATCAGTATTTTCGAGATTTTTAATTGCTTCTTGAGTTGTTTTGGAAAAGGGAACTCTTATTACTACTTCACAACCATTCTGGTCAAGTATTGGCCAAAGAAATTCTTGTGTTGACTCAACAAAGCTTTTTTCACCCCAAGAAGTTGGAGTAACTACAACTACTTCTTTTAAAAAATCATATTGCTGTAAACCTTTTGCACTAACATTATCAGCATATTCTTTAAGAAATTGCCAGTTAGAAAAAGTTTTCAAGTGTATCTGATCTACTCTGGTATCTTCTAGAAGAATAACTTTAGAATTTACCATTGAAAGCCGATT
>JAEUQL010000346.1 GCA_016789295.1 Blastocatellia bacterium
TCTTCAACTGCGTAAGTATCGGGCTCGTTTATTTCGTAGGCAAGGTCTCGTTCTTGAATCCACGTTCCTGATTCGTTGATGCGTAGTATAGCATCACGACTTGGTACTTGTTTGACACATACTATGATCTTCACTTTTCACCTACTCCTCAAAGCGCTTGAAAATAAGCGCAGCATTAGTACCTCCAAATCCAAACGAGTTAGAGAGTGCATACTCGATCTTGGCAGAGCGAACAGTGTTTGGTGCATAGTCAAGATCGCAGTCTGGATCGGGAGTTTGATAGTTAATTGTTGGTGGAATTAGTTGATGTTTAATTGCTAAAACTGTTATTCCGGCTTCTAGGCCACCAGATGCACCCAGAAGATGTCCTGTCATTGACTTGGTTGAGCTAACCGTCAGTTTGTATGCATGTTCTCCGAAGACGGTTTTAATACCCAATGTCTCTATCTTGTCATTGAATGGAGTGGAGGTTCCGTGTGCATTTATGTAATCTACAACATCAGGAGTGATGTTTGCGTCTTTGATAGCATTCTGCATAACGCGAACTGCACCATCTGCATCTTCACATGGCTGAGTCATGTGGAAAGCATCGGAAGACATACCATAGCCAACTATTTCTGCTAGAATGGGTGCTCCACGACGTTTTGCGTGCTCATACTCTTCTAGCACAAGAATTCCAGCACCTTCACCAATTACAAAACCATCCCTATCTTTATCAAAAGGTCGGCTTGCTCTTGTTGGATCGTCATTTCTAGTTGAAAGTGCTCGCATCGCAGCAAAGCCACCAACACTCATAGGAGTTATAGCCCCTTCAGTTCCGCCACAGATCATCACGTCGGCATCTCCTCTTTGAATGATCTTGAAAGCATCACCTACAGCATGAGCACCTGATGAGCAGGCAGTAGCAGTAGCAGAATTTGGTCCTTTTGCTCCAAATTTTATGGAAACATGTCCAGATGCGAGGTTGACAATAGTTGCAGGAATAAAAAATGGAGATATCTTTCCAGGGCCACCTTGCAAAAGCTTGGTATGCTCACGTTCTATTATCCCAAACCCACCAATTCCAGAACCTATATACGTTCCAACACGAGTTGCATTTTCAGCAGTAACTTCCAGATTTGACTGCTCTACAGCTTCTTGAGCTGCCGCAATAGCATACTGTATGAAGAGATCCATTTTCTTGATCTCTTTTTTAGGGATGAACTTCTCTGGTTCAAACTCTTTGACTTCACCTGCAAACTTTACGGGATAGTCAGAACTATCAAAATGTGTGATAGAGCCTATTCCACTTTTACCTGAAACCAGACCTAACCAAGTCTGTTCCGTACTGTTTCCCAAGGCACTGACAAGACCAATTCCAGTAACTACTACACGAACCTTAGACATAAAAAATAGACGCTGTTGAAAGCAGAAGAAACAGCGTCATCTCCTTTCAAGCAAATAGTCTAGCGATTAACTATGCTGTTTTGGTATGTGATTCGATATATGCAACAGCTTCGCGAACGTTTGAAATCTTTTCAGCGTCTTCGTCAGGTATCTCTATTCCAAACTCTTCTTCAAAGCGCATTACAAGTTCGACTATATCTAGAGAGTCTGCTCCAAGATCATCAGTAAAGCTAGCGTTCGGAGTAACTTCTGCTTCATCTACACCCAATTCATCAACGATAATCTGTCTTACCTTTTCTTCGATTGACATATCTGCCATTAACTTCTCCTCCTAAAGAGCATTTCTAAACTAAATATTTGAGCCAAATTTTAAGTAATTTTTATGACTGAAGACCAGCAACTGTCTTCACACTATCGCTGTTTTCAGCATTGAAGATAGACAAACTCTTGTCTATCTGTTTTATAAGTCCAGAGAGTACATTTTTAGGACCTACTTCAATAAATCTTTCTACTCTTTCCGCAATCAAAAGTTGTATCAGTTCTGTCCAACGGACGGGAGCGCATAATTGTCTAATAAGGCTGTCTCGCACTTGGCTACCAGTTTCTAAGAGTTTTACATCAACGCTGCTTATGAAAGAGATGCTTGGATCTTTAAAGGTAGTTATTTCTAGATCTCTTTTCAAAGCTTCTTGAGCAGGGTTCATAAGTGGAGAGTGGAAAGGTGCACTCACTGGAAGTAGTATCGCACGTCCTGCCTTTCTGGCTTTGATTTCTGCTACTGCTTGTTCTACGGCTTCTCTATGACCTGCTATGACTATCTGTGTTGGTGAATTAAAATTTGCTATTACACATAAACTATCTTCATTTGATGACTGTTGACATATTTCAGCTACAAGTTGAGTGGTTGAACCAATAACAGCAGCCATTGCTCCTTTTCCAACAGCAACAGCTTCCTGCATGTATTGTCCACGTTTTCTAACCAGGCATACTGCATCTACAAAACTTATAGACTCGGCTGCAACAAGGGCAGAGTATTCACCTAGACTATGTCCAACAACATATTCTGGTTTAAAACCCAGTTCAAAGAGGACACGATAGGTAGCGACAGAGACAACCAAAATAGCAGGTTGTGTATTAACCGTTAGTTGTAAATCAGATTCGGAGCCTTCAAAGCAAAGTTTGCTTATAGAAAAGTTCAAGACATCGTCAGCTTCTTCAAATGTCTGCTTAGCTACTTGAAAATTTTTATAGAGGTCGAGTCCCATACCGGAGTACTGAGAAGCCTGACCAGGAAAGACAAAAGCTGTTTTTGACATAGAAACAGGATAACTCCGTGCGACTATCTATTGAACTCGTCTCGTTTCTTTAGAAAACTCCATATTGCCCAAAAATCTATAGCGAGACCAAGTAAGAGAGCAACAGAAGCAGCCAAAGGAGAGAGAAGATAAGGTTTTTCACGAAACCACTTTATAATCCCTATGGTTCCAAAACTGAGCATCAGTCCTCCCGTTGTAATCATGGCGAAAAACCACATTACAAAGCTTGCTAATGATGATTGGGAGGCTTTCTTTTTCATATACTTCAAACTTCTGAATAAAAAGAATTAAGATATTTATTTCAAATGTATGGATCAGTCAAGGAATTTGACCGAAATGTGGCATTCGTCCAACAGGTGTTGCGTATACTCAGCCTGTTCTTTAACTTTCTCCTCGGCTTGTTTTAATTCTTGTTCAGTGGAATTAGTTCGTTCTTTCATATACTGCAAAATCTGACTTAGAGATACGTTTTCTGTAATTTTCCAGATAGCATATTGAACAGGTGTCAAGTCAAAGCTTTGACCTGAAGGTGTGGAAGGTCTGTAGAAGCAGAAGCACTCTACAAACTTTCTCAGATCTCCTGTGGTAGCTATTCTGCCAAGAGTGTACTCTGATTTATATGGATACTGCTTCTTCATCTGAAGTGCAAATACTTCTGCTTCACCTGTCCATATAGACTTTGCAGCTACGCGACCTTCAAGAGATCTACTTACTATAAGATCTTGGTGTTTCTGATCATTTGCGCGAAGTATAGTGCCACAATCTATTCGAAAGTTTATGTCGCGATCAGTCTCATTCTTAAGTCCTATCAAGACTATCTCTCCAAAAGGCACTACTTTATCAATTGTCTCGAAAACAGGAGCTATTCTACCAAGCTTAAGTGCACCGGACTCCAACAAGCTGCTTATCTGTGGTTTTTCTTGGCCTTCAAACTCTGTAAGATTTTCTTTTTGGTCTGTTTCCGGCTTGCAAGCCAGAAACAGAAAGAAGAGAAATGATACAAAAAGTTGCGCTTTCAAATTGCGCATACTTTACCTACCTTTTCACTACCATCTCAGTAGGGTAGACCCCCAAGTCACCCCTGCTCCAAAAGAGGAAAACATCACTATATCACCAGATTTAACTTTGCCTAGACTAATACACTCATCCAAAGCTATCGGAATAGAAGCGGAGGAAGTATTTCCTATGCGATCAATATTACCGTATATCTTTTCTTGATTTATTCCAAGTTTTTCAGCTACAGCATCAGTTATGCGTTTGTTGGCTTGATGTGGGATAAAGAGGTTTATATCTCCAGAAGAAACTTTTGCCTCATTAAGCACTTGTGTAGTGATATCGCACATATTTCTAACAGCAAGCTTAAAGAGTTCATTACCTTTCATTTTTATAAAATGGAGACGGTCTTTAATACTCTTCTCACTTGCTGGATGTTTTGTGCCACCGCCAGGAGTGTAAAGAAACTCGGCATAATCACCATCGCTTTGGATCTTGGAAGAGAGTACACCAGAGCCATCATTTTTTGGAACTACAACTGCTGCTCCTGCTCCGTCGCCAAAGATGACACATGTGGCTCTATCTGTATAATCGACATACTTTGACAAAACCTCAGCTCCAATGATCAATATAGCTTTAGAAGTGCCAGTGCGTATGAACTGGTCGGCTATGCTCAGGCTGTATATGAAACCAGAGCAAGCCGCTACAAGATCGAAGGCTGCAGCTTTCTTGGCTCCCAGTTGTGCTTGAATAATACAGGCAGTAGAGGGAAGTGTCATGTCTGGACAGACCGTTGCACAGATGATCATGTCAAGATCTAATGCCTTTAATCCCGCTTTCTGAAGAGCTTGTTTAGCTGCTTCTACAGCAAATGTGGAAGTACATTCGTTCTCACTAGCTATATGACGTTCTCTAATGCCAGTGCGAGTGATTATCCAGTCATCTGTTGTGTCAACTATCTTCTCTAGATCACTATTTGTCAGGA
>JAEUQL010000347.1 GCA_016789295.1 Blastocatellia bacterium
CATCTAGGCTATTTTCTTTTAACCAATCTTTTGCTAGATATACTAAAATCTTCTGCCCCAAGCAGGATAGTAAATGTAGCCTCAGAAGCCCAAAATACACCTGGATATTTAAACTTTGATGACCTTCAAAATCAACAGAACTATAGAGCATTTTTTGTTTATGGGCAGTCGAAACTCTGTAATGTACTCTTTACCTACGAACTTGCAAAAAGGTTAGCAGGTACTGGTGTAACTGCAAATTGTTTGCATCCTGGTGTTGTTGCAACAGGATTTGGGTCTAATGCCAAAGGGATTTTGGGACTACTGATAAAGATTGCTCGTCCTTTTTTTATTAGTGCTCAAAAGGGTGCACAGACAATTATCTATCTATCAACATCACCCGAAGTTGAAGCAGTAACAGGTAAGTATTTTATCAAATGCAAAGAGAGGTCATCTAACCGCTTTTCATACGATTCTACTGCAGCAAAACGTCTTTGGGAGATAAGCGAGGAGCTTGTAAATATACGGTTTCATGGAGAAAATTTGTCGAAATAGATAGTTCTCTCATATACTCAAAAGTAAATTTTAATAAGGTGGTGGTCAAATGGAGATATATATTCCTCAAGTATCGGCCAACATTGCAAACAGTGAAGCTAGTGCCCAAACCTACACGGTTCAGCCTGGTGATACTCTTGAAAGTATTGCTGCTCAATTTGGAGTAGGACTTGAGCAGCTAATAGCTGCAAATTTCAAGGATGGGATGCCCGGTCAGATAAGTGCTGGACAAGAGCTGAAGATACCGCTTGGTGATGGGCTACAAGGATTTATAACTTATGTTGTACAAGAAGGAGACACCGCAGATAACATTGCCAGTAAATTTGGTATCCTGACAATGGATCTAATACGTGCTAATCCACTACTACTTAAAAACCCATTACTTCCTGGCTCTGATGTAAAAGTCCCACAGTTTATTTCAACAGAGAAAAACACTCAAGCAAAGGCTTCTGAGCAGCTACTTCCACAGACTTACACTATGAAGCTTGGTGATAGCCTTCGTGAAATAGCAAAAGGCCATAATATTCCACTTTCAGATCTAGAAAAAGTTAACTCACACATTACAGATTCAACAAAAAGTTTTCCAGGCGAAGTTATAAAATTTCCCACTAATATTGTCTCTTCAAGAACCAATAATATTCAATTACCAGTACAAACAAGAGGTAATGAACGTGCTCTAAATGAGAAAGGATTTCCTGCAGATAATCTCTCAAAACTCCGTTTTCAGATGATCGAATCTCAAGTTCCAGGCTTTGGTCTGCAGCAAGCACTTCCTAGAGAAGAAGAAGAATTTGAGCAGCAGCGTCCACAGAAAAGAGATAGAAAACATGCGGTTCCACCTCCATTCGATGAATGGGTCGATTTTATATATGCTTCGTCAGAAAAATATGACCTTAGCCCTTCACTGATAGCAGCTATTATATGGCGTGAAAGCGGTGGTAGGAACTATATTAATGGTAGTAAGCACGGGTTAATGCATATTGACTATAGACGCTATAGTGATTGGTTACAGAGTCACAAGCTTGGGCTTGATCCAGAATCTAATATAGATTTTGGGTCGTCTATTCTACGTAGTTGTTTAGACAGGTTCAAAGGAGATAAGAAGCTTGCTCTATCAGCCTACAGTATTGGAGTAGAACCTGTTGAACTCGCTTTGCAACAAGGAAGACCTGTAGAACCTCTCACACCTGGAGGAAACTACGCTTTTGATGTTCTGTCACAACAGGAAAATCTTAGGAAGTTTTTTGAAGATTAGACATCGAGTAGAGAAGTTTTTCTCTTTTCTTGATGCCTTTTTGCTTTTTGTAGTTTTAGTATAAGTTCATCAATTGCTAGTAATATATCTTCTTGATGTAATCTATTGATATGATCAAAGTCTATTTCTTTGATCATATCTACTATAAGGTTTAATTGTTCTAAGACAAGAGGGTTGGTTTTAGGTTCGCTTAAAGCTTGAGTTTCTACATTTACAACCTTCTGCGTGTCTACTACTAAAAAAGTGTCTATTTGGTGACGCAAATGATGAGACAACCACTGCTGTTTCCTACAATTATTAATAAACTCTGACCTCAAAGCTTGAGCCTCTGACTCACTGATAGATAGTTTTTCTGAGCTCAGACGTTTGAGTTGGAGTGCTTCGAAGAGTGTGACTTTGCCTTCTTCTAACATCTGTTTTATATCTGAAGGACAAGACAAAATACGCATATTATTGTCTACAAAAGTACGAAGCGATATTCTTCCATAAGTCTCTCGGTCAAGTATAGCTTTGGTCTTTTCTGCTGCTTCTTTAAGTAGTTCTGATGAAAAACGGGACGAATGAACTGTCTTTGCCTTGGCCGCATACCGTGTTTGTGTGGAGGCAGCTTTTAGTAGCTGTGGTAGAAGTTGAATATCTTCTGTATGCAAAGAAGATCTAAGTTGATAGGCAAGTTCTTTTAGCAACTTCTCAACAACGCTTGGTTTAGCAAGTGGGTCGTTATACTTTCTTCTTCTAGGTAGTGAGGCACTACTACCTATTCTTGCCATTATTGTTTAGCCTTTCGCTCTCTTGTTATCTGCTGTTCAAGCTTTCTCATCTCTTCTAGTCTGGATGAAGCCTCTTTTAAGTTAGCCATAGAATAGCTAGATCTCATCTCTGCTCTTTCTATTTCGTTTCTTGGTTTTCCAAGAGAGAGTATTTTCCACGCTAGGAAACCGACCAAATATATTATGAAAGCCCAAAACACTATATGTGCAATGGTTCCCAGTATTCCCAAGACTGTTAAGGCAAACCATATAGCAAAAAAACCAAACACCAGAAAAAGAAGTGACTTTATAAGTTTCATATAACTCTCCACAAAAGGTAGACAATGAAGCTACTGCTACAGCCACCAGAAACTATACTAGTGCATCGGCTTCTGATTAGCAATTCTGGTATAGCTTCTCTCTTTTTATAGTAATCTGGAAAAATTTTTTGAGCAGGTGTTAATAAGACCAAGGTTTGGTACGTTTTCATTACAAAAGAGAAAATTTTGGGGAGGGTAGCTTGAAAGCGACGGCATCACATTTAAGGCCAGTTCCAGATCCTCCAAGTGAGATCGAAATACTTTTTCGCACTCATTACAACCTTGTTTTTAGAACAGCATACAAGATAACTGGTAATGCTGTGGATGCAGAAGACGTGCTCCAAACAGTCTTTTTGCGTTTAGCAAGGAGAAAAGAAGAGCTAAACCTAACTCCCAATCCAGAAGGCTATTTCTACAGAGCTGCTGTAAATAGTGCGCTCGATGTTGTACGGTCTAAGTCTCGCTCAGTATCTATTGAAGAGGTTGATGAGACAGCCACTATTGATCCAGAAGCAGAAAGAAGAGAGAGGGAATTTAAACGACTCCTCAGAAAAGCTGTCTCCAGTCTCGGACAAAAAGCAGCCGAAATGTTTCTGCTTAAGTATTTTGAGGGCTATGAAAATCATGAAATAGCTAAGCTGTTGGGAACTTCACAAATGGTTGTAGCAGTAGTTTTACATCGTGCTAGAAGCAAGGTAAAAAAGATCATGGGTACAATGTTGGAGAACTACAATGAAAACTAGAAAAGATTTCATTAAAGACTTCGATGCAGCAGTTTCTGAAATAAGAGATGAGCATTTGTCTCAACCAGTAGTAGATAAAGCTGCTGACAGAGTTTGGCAAAAGATATCGAAAGAAATAGTTATGCAAAAGAGTAATGATAGTATAGAAATTAAGGTGGATAGAATTCGCAACTGCGAAGATTTCCAAGCACTTATGCCGTTGTATTTCAGTAAAGATCTTTCTGATGCACGCACATTGCTGCTTGAAGACCATACAAGAGAGTGTCTTACTTGCCGCAAGAAGATGAAAGAGCTGCGTTTTGGAAATAGCTCTGTAAGTGCAACGGCTACAAACAGCAGAAAACCTTTTTCCAAAACAATCAAATGGGCAATAGCAGCTACAATATTTATTGTTTTTGCCCTTTCTGCACTCCCATTTGTACTTCGCTACTCACCTTACGGCGAATCTGTGCACGCAATGGTTCAAGCTGTTGACGGCCCTGTCTACAGCTTCTCTAACAACAGAAGTAGAATAATCTCTGCTGGTGAGAAGTTGACAACAGGAGAAAGTATCAGAACCGCAAAAGAGGCTGATGCCATTGTCAGGTTACGAGATGGATCGCTAATAGAGATGAATGAGCGTTCTGAGTTCTCTGTTTCCGAAAACAGTCTATCAACAACAGTCAACTTGGGTCGTGGGCAGTTGATTCTGCAAGTAGCGAAACAGAAATCGGGTAGGCTATATGTTGCTACTCCAGACTGTTTGGTAGAAGTCAAAGGAACGATACTTTCTGTCAATAGTGGCACGAAAGGGTCTAGAATTTCAGTAATTGAAGGGGAAGTAGCTGTTGACCATGCTGGTACGACACATCAAGTAAAATCTGGTGAACAGTACAGTACAAACCAATCATTAGAGGCTGTTCCTATTGAGAATGAGATATCTTGGAGTCGTAACGCTGACAACTATCTTAACCTTCTCAAAGAGCTTGTAAGTCTCAAAAAAGAGATTACTCAACTGCCTACACCAGTTGCTAGACATTCAACAAGACTTTTGGATCTTGTTCCAAGTAATACTGTGCTATATGCTGCTCTTCCAAATC
>JAEUQL010000348.1 GCA_016789295.1 Blastocatellia bacterium
AGCCGTTAAATATTACGTCCTGCATCTTTGAAGCACGCATAGATTTGGGCGACTGCGAGCCTAAAACCCAAGATATTGCGTCTAAGAGATTGCTTTTTCCACAACCATTTGGACCAACAACTGCAGTTATCCCAGGGTCAAAAGAGAAGACAGTACTGTCACAAAAGGACTTGAAACCGAAAAGTTGAATGTTTAGGAGTTTAAGCATAGGCCAAAAATTCCTGGCAATTATAAGCGAAGAAGCAGCAGCTATCTAGTTCGGTTTTCCGGTTCAACAGAAGTGCTGTTCTTTCAACAGTTCAATAGCTTTGAGAAAGAAAGGTTGTAGGGAAAATAGAATTCATTGTTTAGTATCAGTCAAGTTGAAACAACTTAGGCTTTCAACAAAAATCTACTTGTTCCAATCCTGACCTGTGGTAGCATTAGACAGAAAAAATTTTTAGAGTTGTGATTATGTCAATGTATCAACCCAAAACAGGACTTCATCCGGCTTTCTACCACACTAATTACCTACTTAGAAAAAAGTTCTTTAAGCTTTTTGGTGCTGCTTTTCATATCTATGATCTGAACGGAAATGTTCTCTTCTACTCAAAACAGAAAGCTTTCAAACTGAAAGAAGATATAAGAGTCTTTACAAGTGAAGATATGACCCAAGAATTGCTGGTCATTCAAGCTCGCAAAATAATTGATATTAGCAGTGCTTATGATGTATTTGACTCAATTACCAAAGAGCACGTTGGTGTTTTGAAGCGCAAAGGTTTGAAGTCTATGCTGCGTGATGAATGGATAATAATGGATCAACAAGAGCGTGAAATAGGTCTGATTCAAGAAGATAGTACTCTTCTTGCGGTGATCCGCAGGTTTTTAACAAACCTTGTTCCGCAAACTTTTAATGGTACTGTCAATGGACAGATGGTTTTTAGTTTTTCACAGTATTTCAACCCATTTATTCAGAAGATAGACCTTGATTTTTCTATGGATCGTTCCGGAGTGTTAGACCGTAGGCTTGGTATTGCTGCTGCAGTCTTGCTTTGTGCAATAGAAGGAAGGCAAGGATAGATATCGAAAACGGCTTTATTTCCTACAAATTTTCGGAGAGGGGAATTCCCTCTCCAAAAAGCCTTACTGCTGTTTCTTTCCAGTAGATACTTCAACAAAAGCTTTTCCTAGAGCTTCCAAAGTTGGGAGCATTTCTAGGTATTCTTGTTGAGTTGGTATTCTTGAAGGAGCTACAGTACCACCCATCTTTGGAACAAGAGGATCATTCATCGCTATAGGTGCTACATCCACCTTCTGGAAACTGGTTCTGTAGAAGTTGTTGATGTTGTCGATAAAGAAGTTGGCCAGTAGAGCGTTTGCTGTGTCTGTTAGGTGAACACCATCAAGGCTTCCAGTACCACCAAAGTATTTATTGGTGATTGTTGCAACACCTGGAATTGTGACACCTCTGGTTGAAAGGTCTTTGAGTAGGGCATTGATGTCTACAACCAAGAAGTTTTCACGTCTACCAATAGCAGTAATTGCATCGTTGTACTGTTTGATAGTTCTAGAAATCTTTCTTGCCTGCTTTTTGGTCAAGATCTGGTCTTTTGGAACAGGCCCTGTAATTGTTCTGTTAAGAATAGCAAGAAGTGTTGGGAAAGTACGTAGAGTGATAAAATCACCAGAGCGAATTCCTGTACCAAGTTCCAACAGTTCTGGCGCAACACCAGCAATTGTTGCTAGATCTCTTTGTGAAATAAAGGCTGGTACAAGTGGTATATCTGGTACTGTGACAAGAATCATCTGTGCACCAGTGGCTTTTGCCCTTCTTACAATCTCTTCATAGTCGGTTCTGAATTTGCTAGCAGGTGTCAAAAGGTCTAGATTCGAGGTTGAAGCTGCTCCTAGAGCATCATTTCCACCTATGAAAAGGATGATAGCTGTTGGTCTTGGATTCATAGCCTCAACAAATTCAAGTTGTGAACGCATAACTGGAGGGTTGTCCATCAACCAAGGAATACCAAGCGAAGCGTGGAGCGGTGTATTAATGTTATTTGGATCGGGTCTAGCATTGATAATGTCTGTTACTTGTGCACCACCAATTGCGAAATTGTTGACTCTTACAGAAGGATCTACTCTCTGTCCTGCTGGAACAGGCATTGGAATATCCAAATTCATAAATGTGTTTATATTGAGTGGCCTAACTGGAAGACTGCTATTTCTAAATCTGAAAAGCTGTCCATAACCACCTGGATCTGCAATCAAAGCTTGTCTAAGTTCTGTATTGACCTGCTTTGCAAGTAGTGATGCATAGTTGTTCATCTGTGCACTGGCACGTATCACACCATCTTGATATGACTGGGAAAGACTGTCACCCATTATTGCCAGTCTGGAAAAGTCTATTCTGGGTGCAGACTGTTCAGTGTCTGGACCTTCATTAGTTACTTGTGCACGAGTTGATGGTTGAAGTGTAAAAATGCCCAAGGTGAGCATTACAACCACAAAAAACGCCACAAGGCGTGCATAGCTCTTCTCTTTCATCAATTCCTCCCTTTTTGAAAAAATATCTATTTTGAGTATTAAATCCGCGCTTTTAAGAAACATCAATCACGCCAAAGTGCAATGCCACCAGTTAAACCAGCTTCATTACTTACAATCTTTACATTCTCTGGCAAACCTTCTCTATCCACTTTTTTGGCATTTCCACCACCAATATAAAGAGTACGATAGTTAAGTATCTTCTGTAAAAGCTCTATCATAATCTTGATGCGACGGTTCCATTTTTTCTTACCAACTGCATCCAGAGCAGCCCTACCAACCTGTTCTTCGTATGTCTCACCTTTTCGGAATGGATGGTGTCCCAGTTCGAGATTTGGAACCAGGTGGCCATTGACAAAGAGTGCAGAACCTAGCCCAGTTCCAAGGGTGAGCACCAGTTCCACTCCGTGACTTGTAATGACTCCAAAGCCTTGCACATCTGCATCGTTTGCGACACGCACTGGTTTACCAAGTAGTTCTTCTAGTCTCTTTGCAAGTTCAAAACCTTCCCAATCTGGATGAAGATTTGGAGCCGTGTGCGTAATGCCTTCATCTACCACTCCAGGAAATCCAACAGAGACCCTATCATATTCTCCTTGTTCTTTTGCAAGGTCGCATATAACCTCAACACAAGACTGCGGTTGTGCAGGTTGTGGAGTTTCACGACGGGCACGCTCAGTTACAGGAGTCCCTGCTGCATCAAGAACCATAACTTTTATTCCACTGCCACCAATATCTACACATAATGTCTTTGGTGATTCTGCAACTATCTGGTCAGTATGTAGAACTTCCTCTCTATGCGAATTTGTCTCCATCGCTGAAAATGCCTCCATGGTGAGTTGGATTGTATCTAGAAAGGCTTTAATTTTATTCCAAATCTGTTCTTATAGATAGCCTATTTTAGGAAAGTTCTAAAAGAGTTATTGATGCAGGCACACCTATTGAGCCAGTAGTAAAAGGCGAGCCAGCAACGGGGCTAATTCTGCCGGATGAATCTATTCTGTAGACACTTACATCTTTTGATCCTCCAAACCCACCATTTACTACAAAAAGCAGTGTTCCTGCGGAATTGATAGCCATTGCGGCGGGTGCAATTCCATCTGTATTGAAAGGAGAACCCGATATCTGTCTAAGCGATCCATCTGCTGCTACAGAAAAGACAGATATAGTTGAAGTATTGTTGTTACAGACATAGACAAAATTGCCTTTTGGGTGTGCTACTACATCCAAAGGTCTACTTCCATTAGTAAAGAATGGAGAGCCATTTACAAGTCTTAATTGCCCATTGTTCAAATCGGCTTTGAAAGCAGAGATACTGCTTGACGTCATGCTGGCTACATAAAGACTTGAAGAAGATCTTTGCAAAGCTACTCCCTGCTGTCCAGAACCCAAGGTTTGGTAACTTTCTAAAAATGTTACTCTGCCATCACTACCTATCTGATAAGCTCCAACACTAGTTGAAAAGTGGTGGCTTGCAAACAGAAGTGTACTATTTTTGTTAGTAACAAGACTGACTGGGCCATTGCCAGACAGAAAAGGGGAGCCGTTTACTGGTCGTATTGAACCTGTAGGAGTGACAGAGAAACTTGCTATTGAATCCGAACCCATGTTGGCAACAAAGACGAGACTACCCTTCTTGTTCACAGCTACGCCAGAAGGATTCGTTCCTCCAGTAAACAGAGGAGGAGATGGAAAGCGCGTGAGTCTGCCATCACTGCCTATTTGAAAACCTGTCAGTGTATTATCTCGGTTGTTTGTAACAAAAAGCTGGCTGGTCTTCTTTGATACTGCAATAGCATCTATATTTGGAATTCGTCCACCTATTCCACCTGTCGGAAAAGGAGAACCTTGCAAAGGCTGAAGCCTGCCATCACTTCCAACACTGAATGCTGAGACGCTATTTTCAAAATCGTTATTGTTGACGTAAAGAAAAGTTCTGGGTTGTGAAGCTTGAAACGGGGAAGCTTTCGCTATCCACATAGTCAAACTCAAAAAAATCAGAGAAAGGACTAGTATTAAAGTACGCATGCTTCCTCAAATCTAAAAGCAGCTTTAGTGAACCTCTCGGCTCTAAAGAAGCCGAGCTTCCGGGTCGGTGAAGCTGTCTCACGACAGGATTTATACCTTAGCGGTTCGCGCTTGTTTCTGATAAGT
>JAEUQL010000349.1 GCA_016789295.1 Blastocatellia bacterium
ACCATAGTTTTGGTTAAATACTAAGTTACGGTAGTGAAAAAGGGTCTGTAGAAAACCTTGAAACCAGCGAATCCTCTGTTTGACAAGCCCAAACACTGTATCTGGAACTAGTGTATAAACTAGTGCGTCTGCAACAGTCACAAGTCTGTATGGTATTTTGTTGCTGAGGTGATAATGGTGAAGTCTGTAGACCATCTCGTAGTCTTCTGTGATCGAGTCTGGATCAAATCCTTGGCATTTTCTTAGTACTTCTGTGCGGAAAGCTCCAAAACTGCCTGAAATTAACAGTAGAGTGTTTAAGAAACCCCATCCAAAACGCCAAACAAATCCTGTAGCATATTCTATCCATTGAATCTTTGGCAGTAGTCCTTTGGGCAACGCACCTTTTTCTGAAGCTAGAATTTGTGCATCTATTCCGTTGGCTGCTTTCACAGTTCCTCCAGCACCAACAACAAGATCATCAGTATCTATTGCGGCTACCAGCTTTTCCATTGCATTGCGGTGCAGAAAAGAGTCAGCATCAATAGTTAGAAATACCTCTCCTTGACAGATATTTAGTGCTGAATTGAGAGCGTCTGCCTTGCCTCTGTGTTGCTTGTCGATGACTTGAAGGTTTGCGATAGTAGTACTTTGGTAGACATTGTTGATCCTTGCAGTCTTGATCTTACCTATAGAAGTGGATTTTATGGGCTTTAGAGCATAGGTCTTTATCAATTTGGCTAAAGTATCATCTGTAGACTCATCATTAATAATAATGATCTCGTAAGCCTTTAGAGTCTGTTTTAAGATCGAGTCGATACAGGTTGTTATTACTTCTGATTCATTAAATACAGGGACTGCTACTGTTACAGTTAATAGCTTTTGTTTACTCTTATTTAACCTCTGGTTTTTTTTCTTAAGCCCTAAATAAGATAAGACTAGCATCACTAGAGAAAATGTCAGTCCATGAAGAAGATAGGCTAAAAATAGAGACAAAAAGATCAGAACAGAACTTTCGTAGAAGTAGAAGCTTAAAACTCCAAGAATAGTGCCTGTTCCTAGAAAGAGAACTGTTACTGCCCAAGCCAACCGAGTAGAAACCTGTTTTTGCATGCAGAGCCTTAATTTTTAAAATGATGCTTTAAGATGATTGTTACGACATTTTGTATGCAGGTAGATTCATTCCTTATCCAGAAAAATTCCGCTAAAGATAGAGTATAAAATTGTTTACTTAGGCTGTTTTAACTATTTCTTCTTCAGTTTTGCCAATTCTTGACGAGCAACGTCGGAGTAAGGGTTTTCGGGCATTTCACTCAAGAAGCTTTCTATCTGTTTGATAGCATCATCTGTTTTTGAAAGTCTTTTGTAGATATCTGCTAAATAGAGTCTAGAGAGAGGCAGTTTTTTGGAAGCTGACGCAACAGTAGTCTCAAACTCTTCGGCTGCTTTCTGAAAATTACTGACTTGAAAATATGCTATCCCAAGCTGATAGTGAGAGAGTGGGTTTGTAGTGTCGATGCTAATGGATCTTTCAAGCACTTCTATAGCTTCTTTGTACCTTTTCTCTTCTATAAGAAGGATACCGAAATTGAGATAAGGGAGAGGGGAGTTTGGTGAAAGTTTTGATGCTTGCTCAAGGCGGCTGCGAGCATCATCAAAACGGCGAAGCTCTATATAGCTAACAGCTAAGTTGTTTAGTGCTTCAAAATAGTTTGGATAGACAGTCAAAGCTTCTTCAAATGCCTTGATTGCTTCATCGGTCTTTCCTTTGCCAGATTTTGATAATCCTTTTTCAAAAGCTTTCTTTGCCGCTTTGGGCACTTCTGCCAGTTGGGAAGCATCTACGGTTGCTGGCATAGAACGTGTAGCCTCTTTCGTGGTCACAGCTTGACGGTTAAGAAAGACATTAACTTGACGTGCCTGTGGGAAGTTGGAACGTAGAGATATGCGCTCTGTATAAGTCTCCAGTGGTGTTTTGCCTGTAGAAGTAATAGTTAGAATGTAGTCTCCGTTGCTTATCTGGGTAAATTCGACAACACTATCACGCATCAAGTTTCTAAACTGTAGTGGTGTCATAGATTGCTCTGAATCGAGCTGTACTCTCACTACCTGTTCTGCATCGACTCCATCAGGCAGGTAGACACGAACTTGAACGCGATGTTGCACTTGTGGCGATGGTCTTTGAGCAAAAGCAGGTGAGACAGCACCCAAAATCAGAAGAAGTAGGAAGGTTAGCAAACTATAACCGAGAGACTTCATAACTACCTCCAGCAGTTAAGCAGTTAACTTGAAAGCTTTTTAGTTTTGGCGGAAGTTGAAAGCTGCCTTGCTAATTATGAAAAGCAGATAGCAAAAGCTTTTAGACAACAACTGATGCTAAAGAAAATATTAGCTTACCAGATCGATTTCACCAAGATAGCAACATAAAAATTTACATCGGTTTGAGCAGATTCGTTAAAGCTAATCCCTGCATCAACTGGGAAGGTTGCTGCTTGCAATGCTTACAGGAGAAAACTATTCTTGAACAAACCTAAAGTTTCAAGGAATCAAAACTGATGAAGCGTCTTTTTCTCTTTTCTACTTTTATACTCTCTCTTTTTCTACTTCTGATTGTAGGAAGTAGCACTGCACTGCTCGGTTCTGATCTGGAAGAGTTAGCTGAAGTTGAGCACGTCTTATCACGCGAAGACTATTTTTATCAAATGCGCTCCTACCCGTTCAAAGATATACCCGAAGGTGCAAGACTTCGAGCATTAAAACAGCTTGAAAGAGGTATGAAGCTTCATAAATTAGAAGCTCTGCAGTCCAGAGAATGGCAACCAATAGGCCCAGCAGTTGTTCCAAATGGCCAACCATTTGACTTGCAAAGAAGTGCAAGAATTCCTGTAAGTGGTCGTGCTACATCTGTACTTGTAGATCCAAAAAATCCTAGCAGAATCTTTCTTGGAACTGCTCAAGGTGGAGTTTGGAGGTCGATTGATGCTGGTGTGAGTTGGACACCCATTACTGACAACTTGCCTTCTTTAGCAATAGGTGCACTAGCTATGGACCCACAAAATCCAGTTATTATCTATGTCGGCACTGGAGAAGCACACTTTTCTGGCAACAGTTATTATGGAGCAGGAGTTTTCAAGTCTACAGATGGTGGCGAAAGTTGGAATGCTACAGGTGACCTCCCTCTTAGGGCAAGAATTTCTAGTATTGTTATAGATCCAATAAATACAAGAAATGTTTATGCTGTAACTGCACTCTCTGCTTCTGGACAACCGGCTGATGCTGGAATTTTCAAATCTACCAATGGTGGAGCAAGTTGGCAAAAATCGCTTGATGGTTCTGCTACTGATCTGAGCATCGATCCTGTCTCACCTTCGACACTTGTAGCAGCAATCGGATTTCCTGTAGGAAGTAATCTGAACGGACTCTATAAAAGTGTAGATGGTGGAGCAAATTGGCGGCTTATTAGAACTATTCCAAATGGCACTTCAACAGGCAGAATAGAGCTTGCCCGTGCTGCTTCTTCCCCCAATATGATGTTTGCCTCAATCTCAAATCCAAACCCGTTCACTCTGATGAATCTATATCGTTCAAATGATGGAGGAGAGAATTGGACAATAGTTGCTGGCGCACCAGACTACTGTGGTGCACAGTGTTTCTACAACAATGTGCTCAAAGTAGATCCTCAAAACCCATCTGTAGTATATCTTGGAGGCGTGCCACTCTTTAGATCAACCGATGGAGGAATGAGTTTTCGAGAAGTATCCACACCGCAACAGTTCGGTTTTGGGTTGCACGCCGATGTTCACGACATAGCCTTCAGCCCAAATGACACCAGCACCATCTTTGTAGCCTGTGATGGTGGAATATTTCGCAGCCAAGACCGTGGAAATAGCTGGTTACCACTAAACAATGGCATTTCAACACTTCAATTTCAATCGGTCGCTCTAGATTCTACAGATCCAAGAAGGGCCATAGGTGGAACACAAGACAATGGAACGCTTCTCTATACAGGCTCTCCTGTGTGGTCGTTGATAGATTTTGGAGATGGTGGAGATACTGCTATCGACTTTCAATCACCTTTAATCTTCTATCACTACTATTTCCGACTTTTTTTTGCAAGGTCTGATGATGGTGGAAACAGTTTTTCTCTCAAGATTGATGGACTCCCTATTTCAAGCAGTGGAGCAACAACAGAAAGAACTCTTTTTTATGCTCCACTAACAATGGATAGCATAAATCCAAGTCTATTGTATACTGGTGCACAAAAGCTATATAAAACAATAAACAGAGCAGAAACCTGGTCAGCAGTTAGTGGTGATCTGACAAACGGAACTGGAGCGGTCTCTGCAATAGCTGTCTCACCAAGCGATCCAAGAACAATATTTGTTGGCAGTTCAGATGCCAAGGTTTCTAAAACAGATGATGGTGGAATAAGCTGGCAGACTGTGACTATGGGCTTGCCAAATCGAGCGGTAACAAGAGTTGCTATTGACCCAACAAATTCACAGCTTGTTTATGTAACATTTTCTGGCTTTGGAACAGGCCATGTTTTCAAGAGCTTGAACGGTGGACTAACTTGGACAGACGTTAGCGATAATCTACCCGATGTTCCTGTAAATGCAGCAGTAATTGATCCAAACCGCCCAAATAATCTTTACATAGGAACCGATATTGGTGTTTTCCAAAGCA
>JAEUQL010000034.1 GCA_016789295.1 Blastocatellia bacterium
CTGCAGCAATTCTTTCAAGACCCATCCCAGTGTCTACAGAAGGTTTTGGAAGTGGAGTAAGCGTCTTTGTCGCATCTCGGTTAAATTGCATAAAAACCAAGTTCCATATCTCTATGCAGTCATCACCTGTGCCATTAACCATGTCTGCTCTTTGTTGAGATAGATCGTCACCCATATAGTAGTGAATCTCTGTGCAAGGACCACAAGGCCCTGTTTCTCCCATCTGCCAAAAATTGTCTTTTTCACCAAAACGGAGAATACGGGACTCAGGTGCTCCAACCTTCTTCCAAAGCTCTATTGCTTCATCATCATCTTTATAGACAGTGAACCAGAGCCTCTCCAGAGGTAGCCCCAACTCTTTAACAAGTAGATCCCAAGCATAGACTATGGCTTCCTCTTTGAAATAGTCACCAAAAGAGAAATTACCAAGCATCTCAAAGAATGTATGGTGGCGAGCTGTCTTACCTACCTCTTCAAGATCGTTATGCTTTCCACCTGCCCTAATACATTTTTGGGATGAGACGGCTCTGCTGTAGTCTCGCTTTTCTGCTCCCAAAAATACATCCTTAAACTGGTTCATACCAGCATTTGTGAAAAGAAGTGTTGGATCGTTTGCAGGTAGTAGAGGAGAACTCTTTACTACTCTGTGGCCATTATTTTGAAAAAAATCGAGGAATTTCTGTCTTAGCTCTTGTCCCGTTAACATTATTATATTCTTCCTAAGTATTCAGTCTCTAAACTAGAGTGGCTTTTACAAAAAGCATTTAGCCTATCCCAATCAAAAACAGATTTCAAGGCTACAGTCGCTACTGTTAAACCGCTCTGGCGAGACGCCATTTTACACGGGTGTAAGCAATGCGGAAGCCTTGCCGTTCAGCATTTCTTTGTGAAACGCTCCCAGGTTGTGCACAAACCATTGCTATATCACAACCTTGCTCTACAGCATAGTTTAACCGACTGTTTAGAAGAGCCTGTTGTGCTCCTTGTCTTCGTCCTTCTACAATAGTGCTGGCTCCTGCAAGTAGTGCAACCCCATTGAAGATTCCCACTGCACCAGTGGCAATTGGTTGACCTTCAAGTTCTGCAATAAAAGATAATGCACCACGTCTTTTAGCACTTACTTGTGCTAGATCAAACATGAGATCGGCATATTCTGTAAACTCACTCCAACCTTTTGCTGATGTTGCAGCCCAAAGATCCTGTTCAGACTCTTCTATCAGCCGTACTTGAATATTACTTGAGACTTCCAGCATAGGATTATGGCTAATTGGGCGAAACATTACACTTGTAAATTCTATTGGCTGATAACCTCTATTGTTCAGTAACGGAAGCAATGTAAGATCAGCCAAAGGACTAACTTCATGAAAAATAGGTGCAGACAGGCTGTTATAAAAATCTTCTATCAAACCGATCTCTTGCTCTGTAATGGACCCAAAGATGCCCAGTCCGAATGTCTGTGTTAGAGGTGAAGTAAGCCCATCGTACATTGCATATGCACCAGCAACTTCGATCCATTGGGCATTACTATCTGGAAAAATCTTAGCTCTAGCTTCAACCATCTCTGCATTAACTTGTGCTTCGGTTCTTTCAAGACGACGAGCAAGATTTAGATCCACAAAAGGGAATTCTTCTACTTTAATCATTATTTTTAGCCTTCAAAATTACTACTTCTTATCAAGAAAAACTCTTTCTGTGACACCAACTATAGCTTGCAGGACTACACTTACGAGAAAAATCAACAAAAAGCCAACAAATATTCTGTACGCAAAAATTGCAGAAGTTACAAAGTTCAGTATTGTTCCTATTACTGGAACGTTTCGCAGTAAAAAGTTGAGCATAGTAGCAAGAATCGATCCTACAAGACCTAGCCAGCTAACAATAGACATATATCCTGCTGCTCTGTTTACTAGCATAATTTTACTTCTATGCTGATTAATTAGACTGCTAAGAGCGTCAGAATGGAAATTGAAACCTAGTACTTTGGTAGTTGAAGAAGTTTTTTCAGCCAGCGTACCACATCGCAGACATTCCCCTGTTTGAGGATTGAACATATCGGTTTGATGGCATATTTCACAACGCTTTGGTGGTTTTTCGGCTTTGATTTGAATCCCAGGCATAGCCAAAGTATAGCAACTAAAAGTCTACTAGATCGACATTTTTTTAAACCAGTCTGGCATCATTCTTATTTTTCTATCATTCAATAGCAGACATTTTATCAACTTTAAACTTTCAGCTTTTCACTTTATAACTTCATAGTAAAGCCACACTACACCATTTTCATATGTTTTACTTTGTGTTAATTTCAAATCAGTCTGTTTGATATTATCAGAAAAGAGTGGGATACCAGAACCCATCAGAAATGGGTTTATTTTCAAGATAATCTCATCTATTAGCCCTTCATTAAAGAAAGTTGCTGCCAGCTCTGCACCGCCACAAAGGTATATATCTTTACCAGTTTCATTCTTTAACGCTGCCACTACTGCAGACACATTCTCTGAAACAAGCTGGATATTCTCATTTGGAAGTTGGGTAATTGTCCG
This sequence comes from Blastocatellia bacterium, assembly GCA_016789295.1. GTDB lineage: Bacteria > Acidobacteriota > Blastocatellia > Chloracidobacteriales > JADJPF01 > JAEUQL01. The sequence goes on from JAEUQL010000034.1 coordinate 2,541, forward strand.
CGAAAAGAGGTACTGTTTCATTGTAGGATAAGGATTAGTTACACCAAACTTTAACCCTACTTCATAGGTTTTACGTCCCATTAAAGCTACATCAAAGGAATCTTTTAAGGAAGTTAAGTAGTCATTTATATGCTCACCTTCCGTCAGAAAACCATCAAATGAACCATCTTTATGAGCAATAAATCCATCTACACTACAAGCAACAAAATATTTTAATTTTCGCATGTTAGACAAAACTACCCCTGTCGCTGCATAACAAGTCGATTAGCCATTGTACGAAGAATATCTGGAACCCCTTTATTTTTAGATAAAGTCTTCAAGTCTTTATTTTGCAATCTTTTGAGAAAATCCATAGAATAGTTCAATGGAGTACGTGGGTTGCATACCAAGTTATGCATTATAGAATAGCTACTTATCCAGGCACGATTCATACAGATGATACGCAAAACCTCTTCACTAATACCTTTGATCTTAGAAACAGCTTCTACTTCAGCATCAGTAATTTTCGGATTTTTCAGTACAGCAGAAGAGACAAGTTTGTTTGAATCTCTAACAAGAATCATTCTTACTTCACGATTCCCTTTAAGACCAACAAATATACGCTCTTTAACAGTCATTGATGCTAGCAGTTTGTATATAGACCGGCGTTCATTGTCTATCGCTTCTCCTTCACTCTCAAATTCAAAAAGGATTCGCTTAAGCTCTGCTTCTGGATCTATCGGTTCAGCATCACCATTTTCTATCTTCTGTTTAGTGTCAGACTCAAATTCTGAAAGTACCTGCTGAAACTCATCTTCAGATATCTCAATACCTAGTGCTTGAGAGACTCTGGCACGAGCTTTCATCTCTTCAGCAACACGAGATGCACCTAGTTCTTTCTCAAAAAATTCTACTTTAACTTCACGTGCACGCCTTTCAGCTTCTGGTGTACGAACAGGGTTGATCAGGATGTTATCTATAATAGCCGAGTAGCGAATCATTCGCTGCTGGTTTATGGTGATAGCTTCAAGCAACGAACCTTGCAAAGGTCTTCCTGCTAGATATGCAATCGCTTCGTCAGGAGTAGTTTCATTGAGAATAACGGCTTCAAGAAGCTCATAACTACACTTTGACCAAACGCTTAGAAAACTGAGTGTAGTAGCTGAAGTAGCCTGGTTTTGTGCAATTGGTAGTAGAGAGTTTGGTTCAAAAGTATCAAAAGTTGCTTGTGCAGCAGTCTTTACATCGTCTTCTGGATCTTGAAATAGAAGCAGAAGTACCTCAACCATATCCTCTTGTGCTAAAGGGAGCATTCCACGTGCTGCTGCTAGACGAGCAGGCTTGGGCGCATTTCCAGATTTTATTGCTGTAATAACTGGATTAGACATATATATATACTCTATTTATTTTGGGACTTAAGTGAAAGCTTTAAAGAGGTTCAAAGCAGGGATGGAGGCTTTTGCTTTGAACCTCAAAATACTGTTTCTGTGGTTAAACTTCATTTATTCCACAGCATTTTTTATACTTCTTCCCTGAATTGCATGGGCAAGGATCGTTACGACCTATCTTGGGAGAAGTGTGAACTACAGTTTTTGGTTTGGCAGGCTCTACGTCTGTGCCAGCCGCCAGTGCTGAAGCATTTGCTTTCGTGAAGTTTACAGCAATTCTACGTTTTGGTTGAACTGGTGGAGGTGGTGGCATAGGTTGCTGCTCTTCTCTAACAAAACGTATGTTGAATAGAATTCGAACTGACTCTTCGTCTATTCTATCAACCATCTCATTAAAAAGATCCCTCGACTCCTTCTTGTACTCAACTAGAGGATCTTTCTGTGCATAGCCACGCAGTCCTATTCCCTCTTTCAGGTGATCAATGTTGAGAAGATGGTCTTTCCACTGCTGATCGACTACTTCAAGCATGATCATTCTCTCGTAGTGTCTTAAGAATTCAGCTCCACTAAGCTTCTCTTTCTCTTCGTAACGCTCCCTGAGTTTTGGCCACAACTCCTTCTTGATCTCTTCCGCTCCCATTTCTTCAAGGTTCAGCTCTTCTGCATCCGTATCGAAACCATAAACGTCACGTATCTTGATATGCAAACCTTCAAAACTCCACTCACTTGGATCGAGATCGTGGCCTACATACTGATCCACAAGGTCATAGAAGAGATCCTCGGCAATGTGAATAAACTGCCGATTCTCGGAATTCTCAAGCAGTTCGTTACGCAACTTGTAGATAGTTTCTCGCTGACGATTCATCACATCGTCATATTCAAGCAGATGTTTACGAGTAGAGAAGTTATGAGCTTCAACCGATTTCTGTGCACCTTCTATTCGTTTGCTTACAATCCTGCTTTCAATAGCAACACCTTTCTCCATACCGAGTGTAAGCATCAGGTTCTTTACTTTATCACCACCAAAAATTCTCATTAGATCGTCTTCTAATGATAGGTAGAAGCGTGAAGAGCCTGGGTCGCCTTGACGACCAGCACGACCGCGAAGCTGATTGTCAATACGGCGAGACTCGTGTCTCTCTGTACCAATGATGTGTAAACCCCCAAGAGCTACAACCTCTTCGTGCTCTGCTTCTGTAATCTTTTTAGCAGTTTCAAGAGCTTCTTTGAACTGCTCAGGAGTTGCAAGGTCTGGATTTATCTCTTGCTTCTTGAGAAATTCTTTGGCTAATGCTTCTGAATTTCCACCTAGTAGAATGTCTGTACCACGACCAGCCATATTTGTTGCTATAGTCACTGCTCCTTTGCGCCCTGCTTGTGCAATGATGTCGGCTTCACGGGCAGCATTTTCAGGCTTTGCATTGAGTACATTGTGTGTGATGTTTAGCTTCTTGAGTCTTCGAGAGAGCATTTCTGAACTCTCAACCGAAACAGTACCTACAAGAATTGGTTGGCCATTCTTATGAACCTCGGAAATCTCTTCTACAACAGCATCCCACTTCTCTTCGGCTGTACGATATATAACATCAGAACTATCTTTCCTTATCATCGGTCTGTGTGTTGGAATTACACATACGTCAAGGTTGTAGATCTTTGCAAATTCTGCTGCTTCGGTTTCGGCTGTACCAGTCATACCAGCCAGTTTTTTGTACATGCGGAAGTAATTCTGTAGTGTGATTGTTGCAAGAGTTTGTGTTTCACGCTCTATCTTTACACCCTCTTTTGCTTCAACAGCTTGGTGTAGACCATCAGACCAACGACGGCCAGGCATGATACGACCTGTAAACTCATCGACAATGATCACTTCACCTTCTTTGACAATATAATTTTTGTCTAAGTGATAGAGTGTATGTGCTTTAAGTGCTTGATTGAGGCAGTGAAGGATTTCAATATTTGAAGGATCGTATAGATTACCACAACCCAAAAGTTTTTCTGCTTTTTCAATACCCTCTTCAGTCAAAGAGGCTGTATGAGCCTTTTCGTCTACTTGGAAATCGGTCTCTTTTGTAAGCTTTGGAATGATGTCGTTTGCTATGTGATATTTGTCTGTGGTGTCATCTGAAGCACCAGAAATTATAAGCGGAGTTCTTGCTTCGTCTATCAAGATCGAGTCAACTTCGTCTACGATGGCGAAGTTGTGGCCTCGCTGAACACGTGTTGAGAGGTCAAATTTCATATTGTCTCTCAGATAGTCGAAGCCAAACTCGTTGTTTGTCCCGTAGGTGATGTCTGCTTTGTAAGCTTCCTGGCGTTTGAAATCATCTAGGTCGTGCTGAATACACCCAACTGTCAAACCAAGAAATTTGTGTATCCTACCCATCCATTCCGAATCGCGTTTGGCAAGATAGTCATTGACGGTGACTACGTGCACGCCTTTGCCTTCAAGTGCGTTGAGGTATGCAGGCAGGGTTGATACAAGAGTCTTACCTTCACCAGTTCTCATTTCAGAGATCACTCCCTCGTGAAGAGCCATTCCACCTATCATCTGAACATCGAAATGGCGCATTTCTGTCGTCCGTTTTGAAGCCTCACGAACAACTGCAAAAGCTTCTGGGAGTATGTCGTCAAGAGTAGCTCCGTTTTCGAGCTTTTGGCGAAACTCTGCCGTTTTGCCTTGCAAAGCATCGTCTGAAAGCTTTGAAATAGTCCCTTCTAGGTCGTTGATCTTAGCAACTATTGGCCATAGCTGCTTCAACTTGCGCTCGTTTGCACTACCAAAGATCTTGGTCAAAATCTTGTTAAGCATATAATTTGTCTTTTCTGTCTTTCTATTTTGAAATTATTCTCCAACTTAAACTGGGTTAAGCTGACTGAGTGCAAAAGCTCCAAGCCATTCGACTTAAAGACCAGTTAACTTAAAGAGATATTGCCAAAGCAATTAGATATACTGCCGACAATCTTAGAAATTTTATGAGAAGCAGCACACTCAGTCAAGGAACAGATATATTTAGAACTCTTTAAGTTTTACTTATTCTTCCAGTAGTAAGTGCAAAGATGAAAACGACCCAATACTAAATTTAGATTTCGGAGATCGCAGCCTTTTTAGCCTGTGGTAAAGTGTGTTAAAAAGTCTTGGATCTCTTCTATAGTTTCATAAAATGGCTTTAGAGTTGATGATGGTCTTCTTCAGACCAGAAGGTAGGCTAAATGCAAGATATAACCAAACTCCTCTCTCACTTCATACGTCTTTCACAAAATCAAGAAGACATCTCTCAAACAGCAGCTTTCATATCTTGGAAAATAGTTGTGGGTGAAGCTATTTCAAGAATAAGTAGACCTTTGAGCCTTAACAGAAAAACTCTTATCATAGGCGTTGTAGATGAAACCTGGAAGAAGCAGCTTGAACAGATGTCAGGGCAGATAATATTTAAGCTGAATGCTGTCATCGGCGTAGTATTAGTTACAAATCTCGATTTCCAGATTGCTCCAGAACATTTCAAAGCCCAACAAAAAGTCAACCCTTCTACTAATGCTGAAGTTACAGATGAACTAATACTTGATGCAGCAGAAAAGATCACCGATCCAAAACTTCGAAACCTCTACATAAAAGCCGCAGGCAAATACCTAGAAGCACAAGAAAAGGTGAGTAAGGCATAGATAGACTATACAGGAGGCATAATGAAAATATTTATCAGCTACTCTCGTAACGATAGCAAATCTGTCTACCCAATTGTTGAAGAGATGAAGAAAAATGACTTCAACTGTTGGATTGATCTAGAAAATATAGAACCTTCAGAGGAGTGGAAAAAAAAGATTGATGAAGAGCTTTGTACTGCAGATCTATTTTTATTGTTTTGGTCTGTTAATGCTAAAGGCTCAAATTATGTAAATGATGAGTGTCAAATTGCTTCTAAGCTCTATATTAATCAAAAGATAAAAATATTGGCTGTGAGGCTAGATAGTACTAAATTACAACCGCCTTTTGATCGTGTACAGCTTATAGACTTGCAAGAAGGTCACTCAGAGCTACAGATTAAAAATTTTGTCAACAAGATACCAAAGGAATACAAAGCTTTCTCACGTCAAAAACCTTTGAAAGAACAAAGCTGGCAAGAGGTCGAAGAAACACCTTTGGTGAGAGTTCATTACTACAGCAAATCAACTTTTAGAGCAGATATCATTGGATTTCCCCAAAACAAACTGTCTACAGCCCCTAGCAGCCTTGCTGTTTGCTTACAATTTTCTCAAAGCAAAAGTAAAAACATGATACTAGATGTATATAATACCCTTGGTCTTTCAGATCCTTGGATACTACATATTACTGGACCTGAATCCAATTCAAGAGATAAATATGAGCTAGCAGATGATAATCCAAAAGAATGGGAAATGTGCCGACAGTTTGTCAAACAAGTTATTGGAGAAGTTGCAGCTTCAGGAAAAACTACATTAAAGTTTTTCACTCTTGCTCCAGCAGCACTTGTAGGAGGCATTGCAATGGCTTATTACCGATTCTGGGATGTACAGTTTTTTAATTGGACTGGCCAAAAATCTCCTTACACAATGGTATTAGATCTGAAAAGTAATGAAGGATAGAACTACCAAGTAGAGAAAAGTTTTAATCAGATCAATCTTCTACTTTTCAGTTCTGTTTTCCAGAAATTCCAAGAACTTTCATTCGTCTGTAGAGGTGGCTGCGGTCTATGCCCATAGCTTCTGCTGTTTTGGTAATGTTGCCCTGCCACTCGGCAAGTTTTCTTAAAATGAACTCTTTTTCATAAGCTTCACTTGCTTCACGGTAGTTGTCAAAATTGTAGCTTGCAACTGGATTGTTAGAAGCACTCTCTATCTTTGGAAGCTGTAGATCGTCAACGGTGATCTTCTGTTTTGGTACCATTATTACAATTCTTTCTATGACACTTCGCAATTCTCTAACATTTCCTGGCCAGCTATATTCCTGCATAAAATCTATAGTTTCTTGCATAAACTGTTTATTTTCTCGGCCATTCTGAATTGAATAGTGGCGGTTGAAGTGGTCTACAAGTGCTGCAATATCTTCTGGATGCTCTCTCAAAGGTGGTATTTGAAAAGGGATCACGTTAAGGCGATAGAAGAGGTCTGCGCGAAAATTGCCTTTTTCCATCTCTTCGTACAACCGTTTGTTGGTTGCAGCTATCACTCTTACATCGACGGCTACAGGAACTGAACTACCTAACGGCTCAAAACGCTGTTCTTCAAGAACGCGCAGCATTTTTGCTTGCATCTTCAGGCTCATATCGCCTACTTCATCAAGAAAGAGCGTTCCACCACTTGCCATTTCAAATTTGCCTTGTTTGTTCTGGCTCGCTCCTGTAAAAGCACCTTTAACATGACCAAACAACTCAGATTCTATCAACTCTTCTGGAACAGCAGAACAGTTCATAGCAATAAATGCTCCTTTAGAGCGCAAAGACTGCTGATGAAGTGCGTTGGCTACAAGCTCTTTTCCAGTACCCGTTTCACCATAGATGAGAACTCTGCCATTTGTTGGAGCAGCAACCGTTATCTGTTGCCTCAAAGCACGCATTGGGGCACTCTCACCAATAATTTCAAGCCCAGTAAGCGAAGATGTGGTAGCTGGAGGAAAGTTCCCAAGCTCTTTTTCAGCTTGTGCAATGGCAGTTTTAACTGTCTGGATGGTCTTTTCCAGCTTTAATGGTTTCTCGACAAAGTCTACTGCTCCAAGTTTTGTAGCTCTAACAGCAGTTTCAATTGTGCCGTGTCCAGAGATCATTATGATTGTGCTTGTTGGATACTTTAGCTTGATGCGTTCAAGTGTCTCCATTCCATCAATACCTGGAAGCCAGATATCGAGAAGTATACAGTTGTAGGTGTGTGTTTCTAGCAGCTTAAGACACTCTTCACCTGTAGCAACACTTTCTACATCAAAACCTTCATCTTCCAAAATTCCCTTGAGCGATTGTCTTATTCCACGCTCGTCATCCACAACAAGAACTGTCTTTGACATTTTAACTTCTATCCTATCCAGACCACCCCAAGAGACTCTATAGCCGCCCTAAGTTCTGGACCTGGTTTGACTGTGACATAATGACTTGGAGTGATATAAGCAACTATACCATCAGGAAGTTCTACTTCAAAACTAACAGGACAATCACCTCTGTATGAATCTATAGTGTCTTGTAACTTATCAACTTTATCAGCAGTAAAAGGTGCAAAAATACGAAGTTTAACCATTCTTGCATTTCTCTCTTTGATACCTTCAAGCATCTCTACATCTTCAGCAATTATGGAGAATAGCCCTTCGTCTTCAACTTCGAGTTTCCCTGTGATAAAGACTGGTTTGTCACTTTTCAGTTTAGAGTTGATCTTGTTGTATATGTCTGGCCAAACAACTACCTTGACATTTCCGTACTGGTCTTCCAGTTGACATATCGCGAAACGATCACCTTTTTTGGTCATTCGAATGTTGAGTGAGCTTATAATGCCACCTATTTTTACTATTTCGCCATGAGTGCCAGAAGTTTTGAGCTTATCTATGTTGGTTGAAGCAAAGTCAGCTAGTAGGCTACTGTAGTTCTCCAAAGGGTGACCTGTTATATAAAACCCCAAAGTCTCTTTCTCTTCATTAAGCATCTGTGCGTGGCTCCAGACAGGTACACGAGGCAGTTCCGGCTCAACAACTTCTACTGCTGCTGTTTCTAGCATTCCAAAGAGTGATTCTTGTCCAGAAGTTTTGTCACGCTGTGCACGCAGTCCAGCCTCAATTGCAGAGTCGATAGCAGCAAAGAGTCGTGCACGCCATTCACTCACTTCGCATTTACGAAGACTATCGAATGCACCAGACTTAATCAAGCTTTCTAACACACGTTTATTTACTGCTTTTGCTTCTACTCTCTCTGTAAAGTCATAAAGTGACTTAAACGCTCCACCACTTTCACGGGCAGCAACTATTGAAGAGACGGCTGATTGACCTATACCTTTTATTGCAGCAAGGCCAAATCTGATAGCAATACCCTGTGGAGTAAATGTATCAAAACTAACATTCACATCAGGAGGTAGTATCTCTACTCCCATTCTTTTTGCTTTCTCGATATATCGAGCTACCTTATCTTGATTGTCTAGTTCGTTTGAAAGGACGGCAGACCAGAAGTGTGCTGGATAGTGAGCTTTGAGATAGGCAGTATGATAAGCAAGCAGCCCATAAGCTACGGAGTGGCTGCGGTTAAAAGCATAGTCTGCAAAACCTTCTAAGCTACTCCAAAGTTTTTCTAGCTTCACTTTGTCGTGTCCTGCATTAACAGCTTGTGTAAAAAATTTCTCTTTATGGGCATCGAGTTCTTCGCGCTTCTTTTTGCCCATTGCACGTCTTACTAGATCGGCTTCTCCCAAGCTATATCCAGCAAGTACTTGAAATATAGCCATAATCTGCTCTTGATATACAGGTACACCATAAGTGTTGCCCATAACCTTTTTCAGATCGGCGATGTCATACCTCACAGGCTTGCGACCGTGTCTTCTTTCTATGTAATCATCTACCATTCCGCTATCTATTGGCCCAGGGCGGTAGAGCGCATTGAGTGCTGCCAAGTCTTCCAATCCATCCGGCTTCATCCTGCGACAAAGATCTTTCATTCCGTCAGATTCAAACTGGAAGATGGCATCAGTATCACCATCGGCAAAGAGCTTCAGTGCTGGAGGATCTGTTAGTGAAATAAGCGTTAAATCTATCTGGTCGCCAGCATCACGCTCTATCATCTTTAAACAATCATCAATGATAGTCAGCGTAGTCAGTCCAAGAAAGTCCATCTTGAGCATCCCTGTTTTCTCAAGATCCGTCATTTCGTACTGAGTAGCAAGTTCATCTTTGGGTGATTTATAGACAGGAACTAGCTCATAAAGTGGTTGTGGAGATATGACAACTCCTGCAGCATGTAGTGATGCATGCCTAGCACAACCTTCCAAACGTTTTGCAAGGTTTATAAGTTTAGCAACGCGCTCATCTGTATCTATAGCTTTTTTGAGTTCTGGAACCTGTTTTATAGCTTCGTCTATAGAAACATTTCGACCACGCACAGGAGGTGGAATCATCTTGGCTATCTTCTCAACTTCAGCATAGGGCATCTCCATAACCCTACCTATATCTTTTATTGCTGCCCGCGAAGCCATTGTTCCAAAAGTTATTATCTGTGACACATTCTCTTTGCCGTAAAAATCGCTCACATAATTGATGACAGATGAGCGACCTCGTACACAGAAATCTATATCAATGTCTGGCATTGAGACACGTTCTGGATTAAGGAATCTTTCAAACATCAGCTCATATTCCATAGGGTCAACATCTGTGATAGCTAGTGAATATGCTACTAAGCTACCAGCAGCAGAGCCACGTCCTGGACCAACAGGAATACCTTGCTGTTTGGCAAAGCGTATAAAGTCCCAAACTATCAGAAAATAGCCTGGGAAACCCATCTTTTTGATGGTCTCTATTTCAAGGTCTAGTCGTTCGTAGTAGCGTTGTAAGTCATAGCGAAGCTTGCCTTCAGATGCAAGCTTTCGCAAGAGTCTACACCGCTCCTCAAAACCTTCACGAACTACTTTCTCAAAATAGCTATCTATAGTGTAATTTTCTGGTACTGGATAGATAGGCAAATAGTTTTTGCCTTTGGGCATTTCCAGATTGCAACGCTCGGCAATCTCCAAAGTGCGCATCAGTGCATTGGGTAGTTCGTCACCAAAAACTTCCCACATCTCTTCTGGGCTGCGCAAGTAATGATAAGGAGTGTAGCGCATTCTACCCTCTTCATTCATTGTCCTACCTGTTTGTAAACAGATCAGAGCATCATGAGCTTCAAAATCTTCAGCCGTAAGAAAATGGCAGTCATTAGTTACCACAAGTGGAATATCTACTTTTCTGGAAAGCTCTACAAGAGATTGGTGTATACGTTGCTGTGGCTCTATTTGATGGTTTTGTATCTCTAGAAAATAGTTACCTTTGCCCATTATGTCTTGAAATTCGAGTGAAGCTTTCGCTGCTTCGTCAAACTTTCCTTGCATCAATAGCGACTGTGGAACTCCACTAAGACATGCCGATAGACCTATCAATCCTTCACTATATTTTGCTAGTAGTTCGCGGTCTATTCTTGGTTTGTAGTAGTAGCCTTCCGTGTAAGCAAAGGAAGAGAGTTTGACGAGATTCTGATAGCCAATAAAGTTAGTAGCCAGCAATACAATATGGTTTGTACCTTTTTCACCATCTTGTCCAACTCCTGGTGCATCATTTGGAGTTTTGCTGTGGCGCAAATTGCGAGCTATATATGCTTCCATACCTATGATCGGCTTTATTGATGACGATTTCATAGTGTTGTAGAACGAGATTGCACCGAAAAGATTGCCATGGTCGGTGACAGCAACTGAAGACATACCCAATTCGGCTACACGCTTAGCCAAAGGCCCATGCTGAATAGCACCATCAAGTAGACTGAAGTCTGTGTGTAGGTGTAGGTGGCAGAAATCCCGTTTGGTGGACATATATAACTCTCTTTGGATGAAATAGCCTTTGAACAAGGTTCTTTGTGTCGCAAGTTATATCGTTTTTCTAGTTTGAGCAACCATATTGAGAGAAGCCCTTTGTGCTCTGCAAGGTAGTAAAAGAAGAGTTACTCCACTGCCATTTCATCACAGAAAAAGTCCTACTCGCCACAAAAACCGTAAGCAAAAGAAAAAATCTGAATAAAAAACAGAAATCATTTCGTATGGTCAACGAGCCGTAATTTCTGCGGTAAAAAAAGCCAAAAAAGAGGGAGAAGGGATAATGTCTAGCAGAAGAGACTTTATTAAAGTAGCTGCATTTGCCACTACTTCGATGGTAGTTGGAGGAAAATCAGAAGCTTCTTTGATAGAAGAGCCTCCTATTCAAAAAGCAAGCAAGCCACTGAAGATCTTGATCTTGGGAGGAACAGGTTTTATAGGACCACACCAGGTACGCTACGCGCTTGCTCGTGGCCACAAAGTTACTCTATTTAATCGAGGTAAAACAAATCCAAAGCTCTTTCCAGATGTTGAGCAGTTGACAGGAAATAGAAATGGAGATTTAGAATCTTTAAAAGGTAAAGAATGGGATGTAGTGATAGACAATCCAGCTACACTTCCACGATGGGTGAGAGACACAGCACAGCTTCTCAAAAACAGTGCTAAGCATTATGTTTTCATCTCCACCATCTCTGTCTATTCAGACGTAAGCAAGCCCGACATGGATGAGACTGCTGCTGTAGCCACCATTGATGACCCTACTGTTGAAAAGATCACTGGTGAGACTTACGGTGCACTCAAAGCACTTGCTGAAAAAGAGGCTGAAAAAGCCTTTCCTGGAAAAGCATTAATAATTCGTCCTGGTCTGATTGTTGGTCCAGGGGATCTTACCGACAGATTCTCATACTGGCCTGTCAGGATCGAAAAAGGTGGCGAGATACTGTCACCAGGTACACCTGATGATCCAGTCCAGTTTATTGATGCACGCGACCTTTCTGAATGGGTTATCAGGATGGTTGAACAATCAGAAGTAGGTGTATACAACGCAACAGGCCCCAAATCTCCACTCTCAATAGCCGAAATGCTTTATGGCATTAAAGCTGTAACTACTTCAGATGCAAAGTTTACCTGGGTAGACTCTGACTTTCTCTCTTCACAAAAAGTATTTCCGTGGGTGCACATGCCCGTCTGGGTTCCACCCAAAGGAGATTCTGCAGGTTTTAGCCGCATAAGTGTGAAACGAGCTGTCGCCAAAGGATTGACCTATAGACCATTAGCCGACACTGCCAAAGCAACGCTCGATTGGTACAAGACACGACCCTCAGAACAACAAGCAAAACTTGCAGCAGGAATTTCTCCAGAAAGAGAAACTGAAGTACTAGCTGCATGGCACAGCAGAAAGAAAGGGCAGACTTCGGGTGCTTAAAGGTCTGCAA
>JAEUQL010000350.1 GCA_016789295.1 Blastocatellia bacterium
CCAAGCACATTGCTTGTATAGAAAGCTTCTTGATTTGTTATAGAAAGATTTTTTCTATAGTTGTCAAAATCTGGGGTTCCTGCTCGCATTGCTCCTACAAGACCTGGTTGTTTTGGAGCTTGTTCGTGAGACTTAAACGCGCTGTAGAGAAGTCCTGCCGTTGCAAGTAGCAGGACTCCAACTACTGTTGCAAAAGTAATTAGCCTTTTCTTTGTATCCTTTTCGTTGGGTTGTGGAAGCGTCTGTTCAAACATAGTTCTATTCACCACTTACAGTCATAGAGCCTATTTTGATAGTTGGGCTTGCACTTCTAGCTCGAAACTCCAAGTCAGAGCCAACCATCTCTATAGCCTTCAACATGTCTTTTAAGTTTCCCGCAATGGTGACCTCTTCAACTGGATATGTAAGCTCTCCATTCTCTATCCAGATGCCTGAAGCACCACGCGAATAGTCGCCAGTAACTATATTGACACCGAATCCGATCAAATCGGTCAAATAAAATCCATTTTTTACCGAACGAATTATCTCTTCTGGTGAAAAACTGCCAGGTTCTACATAGAGGTTGGTACTTCCCACCGATGGAGCACTGCTGATGCCGCGCACAGCGTTTCCAGTGGACTTCATGCCGAGTTTGCGTGCTGTGTAGGAATTAAGAAGATAAGTTTTGAATCTCCCTTTCTCTATTACAACGTTTCGTCGAGTTGGTAAGCCTTCGCCGTCAAATGGGCGAGACCCAACCGCGCCTGGTATTCTGCCATCATCAACAACTGTCAAGTTTTGGCTGGCTATAACCTCTTCAAGTTTGCCAAGTAGGAAGGAAGATTTGCGAATGATGCTGTCACCAGATACAGCTTGAAAGATATTGCTTAAAAGGCTAGTTGCGGTTACTGGATCAAAAACTACAGGAACTTGTTGTGTCTTTATCTTCTTTGCACCTAACCTCCTGATTGTTCTTTCAGCAGCCTTGCGGCCTATCGAAGTAGCATTCTCTAAATCCTTAACTTTACGTTTTGTATCAAACCAGTAATCACGTTGCATCTTTCCATCTTCTTGTGCAATGGGAACTGTAGAAACAGAGCAATGAGTACCTTGATAGAAACCTACAAAGCCGAGGGAGTTGGCAAGAATTGTTCCGCCACTAACAGAATCGAAGCTACTTCCATCAAAATTGACTATGCGTTGGTCAAAACTGCGTGCAGCCTCTTCGGCTTCAAGTGCCAAAGCCAGCTTTTTGTCAGTCGAAAGATTTGCACTCTCTCTGTCATAAAGGTCAAGCTCTGGCCAGTCTCTAGCAAACTCGCTCTGTTCAGGAAGAGACAAACGGTCGTCTACAGAAGTGGCTCGTGCAAGTTCAACTGCATCATCAACCAACTGTGCTATGGCATCTTTAGTAAAATCAGATGTTGAGACGGTGGCTTGTCTTCCTTCCCAGATGACGCGCAGTCCAAGGTCTTGGTTTGCAGAGTCTTTCAAAGTCTCTACTTGGCCAAGCCTGACTCCAGCAGAGAACTCATTACTTTCATAGATAATAACTTCAGCCGCCGTAGCACCTTTTTTCATTGCTGCTTCTACTATTGAGACCGCCAGTTCTTTTGTGTGCTTCATCAGTTTGTTCCCCCTACGGTCATTTCAGAGATCTTGATAGTTGGCATACCAACTCCTACAGGAACACTCTGGCCATCTTTGCCACAAAGTCCTATTCCTTTATCCAGTGCCAAGTCATTACCTACTGCAGTTACCTTTGTTAGTGCATCTGGACCGTTACCGATAAGGGTTGCATTGCGTACAGGAGCAGTTATCTTGCCATCTTCAATAAGATAGGCTTCTGAGGTAGTAAATACAAATTTGCCGCTTGTGATGTCTACTTGTCCACCACCAAATTGAACTGCATAGAGGCCACGTTTGACACTCTTGATAATATCTTCTGGGCTTTCCGGTCCAGCAAGCATAAAAGTATTGGTCATCCTCGGCATAGGCATATGCTGATAGCTTTCTCGTCTTCCATTGCCTGTCTTATCAACACCTAGTAGTTGTGCATTGAGTCTGTCATTGATGTAGCCACGAAGGATACCTTTTTCAATCAGCACTGTTTGAGTAGTGCCATTGCCTTCATCGTCAATGTTTAATGAGCCGCGTCTACCAGGAATAGTTCCATCATCAACAACTGTGCAAAGTTCAGAAGCTACACGTTGGCCAATCAGATTGGCAAAAGCCGATGTCTGTTTGCGATTGAAATCTGCCTCCAAACCGTGCCCTACAGCCTCGTGCAGAAGTATTCCAGGCCATCCAGACCCAAGCACTACGGCCATCATTCCAGCAGGAGCGTCTACAGCCTCAAGATTGATGATTGCTTGGCGGGCAGCTTCTTCTGCCAGGCTTTGAGAAGTTACTTCTTTCAAAAACAGTTCAATACCACTTCTTCCACCACCACCTGCACGACCCATTTGGAGATTTCCATCTTCGTCTGCAATGCAGGCAACATTAAATCTGGTCAATGGCTGTATATCACCTACCAAAAGCCCTTCAGAGTTGGCTATCATCACTACTTTGTATTCATCGTGAAATGAGGATTGGACTTCGCGTATACGTTTATCAAAGCTTCTGGCAAGACTATCGGCTTCACGAACAAGTTCTATCTTCCTTGCTACCGGAAGATCAGATACGCTCTCTTCAACAGAATAGAGATTATGCTTATTTGAATGACGACTAACACTTACAGGGCCTACTTCCTTTTGAGCCTGAGAGATATAAGCAGCAGTGAGTGCAGCATGTTTGATAGAATCAAAACTTATCTCGTCCGTATAAGCATATCCTGTTTTATCGCCAGAATTTACTCTAACACCAACACCTTGCGAGATAGATTTAGTAGCAGATTTGACTAGCTGCTCTTCAAGGTTGATAGAATTGTTGATGCGATATTCGAAATAGAGGTCGGCAAAATCACCACCCTTTGAAAGGGCTACTCCTAGCAACCTACCTATCTCTTCTAGTGTGATATTAAAGCGGGAAAGAAAGAAATCCACTGCTCCTTGCTTCATCTTCTCTATACTCCAGTAATTTTCTATCTGTGTGATTGGTGTTAAAGCAGACCTTGCTGCTAACTTCTATTTGTCGCCGAGGTGTAGAGCAGCAATTCCACCTGTCAGGTTGAAATAGCGCACATTCTTGTAGCCACACTCTCGCATCATCGTGGCCAGTCTCTCTTGGTCTGGGAACTCTTCCACAGAACTTGGAAGATATTTATAGGCACTTATGGAGCCTGAGATCGCGCCTCCAATGATTGGTAAAACTTTATGAAAATAGAATTTGAAAAGTTGTCTAAACAGTGGAATAACAGGCTGTGAAAACTCAAGTATTGCAACTCTTCCACTGGGTTTGAGCATACGATAGAACTCTTCTAGACCTCCACGTACATCAACAAGGTTACGAAGGCCAAAAGCACAAGTCAGAGCATCAAAACTTGTATCTGGAAGAGGCAAGTTGAGTGCATCGCCTTCGACTAAGGTAACATCGAGTTGACGTTTTGCAACCTTCTCTTTTCCTATGACAAGCATTGAGTGGCAGAAATCTATACCAACTGTAGGAACAACTTTGCCAAGCTCAAGCGAGAGGTCGGCTGTTCCACAGCATACATCAAGAGCACGACTGTCAGGTCTAGAAAGTACATCTTTCAAATGTGAGACGGTGAATCTTCTCCAACGCTTGTCTATGTTGGCAGAGAGTAGATGGTTAAGTAGGTCATATCTGGGTGCGATACGACCAAACATCTCTCTTACTTCTTTGGCTTTACCAGTACTCATAAACTCTACTTCTCTTGACTGCATTCTATTTGTCTAATAGTTCGACAGAGCCAACTGTCTTTAGACTCTCTTGTAAACCACTGCCCACTGCAACTACTATGAGGTTGTTAGCAGAAAAATACTTCTCAGCTACACGCTTTACTTCCTCAAGAGAAACACGATTAACTAAAGTAGTAAAGGCATAGGAACTGCCAAGGTCGTAGTTCTCTATCTCGGCCAACCTGTCAGCAATCAATATATTACTGTCTTTGGCTGCTTCTTCAATCTTTGACTCTGTGCTCAAAATTCTGCTGTACTCCTGTAGAGTTCTCTCTTTGGCTGCTTGTAACTCACCAGCGTTGATGTCAGTAAGCCTTTTTAGTTCTGCAATTGCAGCAACTATTTCTTGGCTAGTCTGGTTTGGTGTTGGTAAATTGGCAGAGAGTGTAAATGAACCAGGAAGTTTTCTGGCTGTAAGCGTAGCCTTAAACTTTCCACCATTTCGAGACAGACGGTCATTTAGGATATTTATCAAAACTTTTGCTGCTACATAGTCGCTCTCTGTACGCTTGAGAGCAAAACCACCTATGCGAACGTCAACCGTTGGCTGCTCTTTTTCCAATAACTTGACACTTACACCTTCAACGGCTTTTGGGGGAACAAATGTGTAAGGTGGTGGGACACCTTTCTTCCAACCACCAAATGCTTTTTTAAGAACAGGTAAGATCTTTTCTGCCGAAAAGTCACCTGCAATGACTAGTGAAGCATTGTTTGCCAGATAGACCCTGTCGTAGAAATCCGAAAGGTCAAACCTAGAGATCTTACTCAGAGTCTCTTTGGTTCCTGTGATGTTGTGGCCA
>JAEUQL010000351.1 GCA_016789295.1 Blastocatellia bacterium
GATTGAAACTCAATGCAAACAAGAGCCAGTTACTACTAAACTTTGTAGAGACATATTCAAGGCTTACATCAGAACAAGAGAAAGAGTTTGAGACAGAGCTACAACATCTAAACCTAAGTTTGAAGGAGGAGTTTATGGAAGTTACCAACCGTTGGGTAGAAATAGGCTTACAAAAAGGCTTAGCTCATGAGCAGAAGCTGATATTGAAGCAGTTACAGAAGAGATTCGGTTCTGTGCCAACAGAAGTAGAAGAAGCCGTAAAGAAGCTAGACGTTGATGGTCTTGAGTCTTTTGGTGAAGCTATCTTTGACTTTGCTAAAATCGATGATGTGAAAGCTTGGCTCAGAAAGTAGCTTGTCGAAGCTCAGTTGCTAAAGTTTTACCCTATCTTTAATAAAAA
The DNA here is from genome assembly GCA_016789295.1 of Blastocatellia bacterium. GTDB lineage: Bacteria > Acidobacteriota > Blastocatellia > Chloracidobacteriales > JADJPF01 > JAEUQL01. The sequence continues at coordinate 401 of JAEUQL010000351.1, forward strand.
ATGGACTCTTCTTTATGAGAAAAGAACAAACTCTTATACAGAAAGGGCATTTTTTATTAAAGAATGCCTATTCTTTCAGGAGTAAAGCTCTAAAACTTCCATTTAATGTGCTCAGTTTCTCACAAAGAGCATAAACTACAATAAAGAATGCCCATTCTTCAATAAGTAATGAGTGCAAGTTGATAGTTTTAACAGGTATACATTCAAAAACTTGTGAAGCTTTTATAATAAAAGAGTTTACTTCTATATTTATATCTAGTTTCTATCAGGAAGAGCTAGAAAAGTCTCGCTTTAAGAACCATATTCTTGAGCTTTTCAACCAAGATGTTTACAGAAACTACATACAGGTAGTTTAGGCAGAAGCTTCCAGCTCAAACTTGTATATTGTCTGAGCTAGAAGCTTTTCTTTCATATTGAGAAGGCAATTTTTAGGCAGCTACAGAACGTCTTTGATTGACAATACTTAAAAAGAGTTGATGGATGCGGGTATCATTGGTCAACTCTGGATGAAAAGTAGCTCCAAGCCAGAACCCTTGTTGGATCAAGACAGGTTTGTCTTGACAGCGTGCAAGAACAGTAACATTTGAGCCAGTTTCGAGTATCTGTGGAGCACGTATGAAGATCAGTTCGAAAGGTTCAGTATTAAAGATTGGAATGTTGACCAATTGATTAAAACTATCTACCTGTCTTCCATAAGCATTGCGTCCTGCAGTTATATCGAGTAGACCAAGAGAGTCTTGAGAAGGATTTTCAACCCGCTTAGCCATCAAGATAAGCCCTGCACACGTTCCAAAAGTTGGATGGGAAGAGGTAAACTCTTTGAGAGGCTCAAACATTCCTTCATCTTTCAGAAGTTTCAGCATAGTAGTGCTTTCACCACCAGGAATAATCAGCCCATCTATCTTTTTCAGATCTTCTTTAGCTCTAACTTCGCACCAGTTGGTGCCAAGCTTTGACAATGTTTCACAGTGTTTTGCAAAACCTCCTTGCAAAGCCATTACACCTATCATCATTTTGCTAACTCCTTCAAATATCCAAAGATCTATTTATCAGGTTTTTACCAGCCACGTGTTTGGAGCATATCCTCTTGAGCTATCTTTTCTATCTCAATTCCACGCATCGGCTCGCCCAGTTCATAACTTGCTTCAAGTAGTGCTTTTGGATCTTTATAGTGTGTGACAGCTTTGACAATGGCACGGGCACGAACAGCCGGATCTTCTGACTTGAAGATGCCAGAGCCTACAAAGACCGATTCTGCACCAAGATACATGCAGAGAGCTGCATCGGCTGGAGTTGCTACACCACCGGCTGCAAAGTTTGGTACAGGAAGCTTTCCATCACGTGCCACCATCAAGATCAGTTCATAAGGAGACTGCAAGCGTTTGCTTTCTGCCATTAATTCTTCTTGGTCAAGAACAGTCAGTTGGCGGATATCACGCCTGATAGTGCGCAAGTGGCGGACGGCTTCAACTATATTGCCAGTTCCAGCTTCGCCTTTTGTGCGGATCATCGCAGCACCTTCGGCTATTCGGCGAAGTGCTTCACCGAGGTTGCGAGCACCACAAACAAAAGGAGCTTTGAAGGCGTGTTTATTGATATGGTGCTCTTCATCGGCTGGCGTGAGAACTTCGCTCTCATCAACAAAATCTACTCCCATCTCTTCCAGTATTTGGGCTTCGACAAAATGTCCGATTCGGGCTTTAGCCATCACAGGTATAGAGACGGCGTCCATAATCTCTCTAATCTTTTTTGGAGAAGCCATGCGAGCAACTCCACCTTCACGGCGTATATCTGCAGGAACACGCTCAAGAGCCATGACGGCTGCTGCACCTGCATCTTCAGCAATCTTGGCTTGAGTAGCATCGGTGACATCCATGATCACGCCACCTTTGAGCATCTCGGCTAATCCTGTTTTGAGCTTCAATAAAGATTCTGCCATTACTAAAAAGTCCTCCCAATTAACAAATAAGTTTATGAAATAGTCTGTTTTAATAGTTTTTTAATAAGTGAGCCAAGTATGGCTATACCTTCGTCTATCTGTTCTGCATCTGTACGTGAGTAGCAAAGTCTAAAGCTGCTTTTTCCACAGTCTTTCTCCATATAGAACTTTCTACCAGGGGTAAAGAAGATACCATGTTCTTTTGCTAGTAGAAGTAGGTCTTCTGCATCGACTTGAGGAGGCATTGTTACCCAAAGCGCATAGCCCCCATCAGGTTTTGTCCAGCTTACAGAATCAGGAAATTCACGTTTGAGAGCGTCTAATAGCCGTCGCCTTCTCAACTGATAGATCTTGTGCAAGCGACGTAAATGAGCATCGTAATGTCCTTGTACACAGAACTCTGTTATGGCTGCTTGCATCAAGAGGTTAGTGTGAAAGTCCGAATATCTTTTTGCCAGCACAATTCTGTCAATTATTTCTCGTGAAGCTGCAACCCAGGCTACACGAACTCCTGGAAAGAGACCTTTGGAGAATGTGCCCATATAGATAATAGTGCCTGTTGTGTCGAGAGCTTTGACAGGAACTATCGGTGTGCCTTCAAACCTCAGATCTTTTTCATAGTCATCCTCTACAAGAGGAATTTTGTGTTGAGCAACAATATCTACTAGTCGTTTACGGTCGGCTAGTTCCATAGTTGCGCCTGTTGGATTATGGAAATTTGGCATAGAGTAGATAAGACGTGCAGGTTGCTCGTTGAGTTTTTGTTCAAGTATGTCGAGATCCATGCCTCGCGAACCAACAGGGATTGGTATTACATCAACTTCATATTGAGCAAGTACGGGTAGAAGCTCGCCATAGCTTGGTGATTCAATAATTACTCTATCGTGTGGGTCTGTGAGTGTACGCATAATCAGATCGATACCCTGTTGCGAGCCGGTCACTATGGCTATCTGCTCGGCAGGTGCGCTGATGCTGTAACGGACGAGGCGCGAGGATATATATTCGCGCAGTGGGAGATAGCCTTGAGGGTTGCCGTACTGAAGAAGCTCGCGTCCACGCTCGCGCATTACACTGTTTAGTACTGTGCGGAAAGTTTCTACTGGAAATAGGTCTTCTTCTGGAGTAAGACCGGAAAAAAGTATTCTATCAGCACGAGAACTTCCTGTAAGAGTCTCGCTTCTTTGTGCAAAGGTACTTAAAAAATCGCTACGCCTAGAAAATTTTGGAGTAAAGTTTTGAGCTACTCTGCGTTCAGAAGTCTTTCCAACAAGCTGATCAGGAGCAGTGACATAGGTTCCTTGGCCGACGTGCGAAGCCAGGTATCCGTCAGCCTCAAGTTCTTCATAAGCAGTGCAAACAGTAGTTCGGTTAACGCCAAGAGTATCAGCAAGGTTACGAGAGCTTGGCAGTCGTGCACCAGGCTTGAGCTGACCTGCTTCAATCAAGCCGCGTATATGCTCTTTTATCTGTTCGTAGACAGGGATAACGCTCTCTCTGTCAATTCTGATCAACATAGAGTCCATAGTGTCGCTAAATTTTATATTTGAAAAGCAAGAGTAGACAAAAGCTGGAAACTTCACAACTACCAATCTGGCAAAAGAGCTACCATGCCAATTCTGTGAACCTCTCCGGCGTGAACGCCGGAGCTTCTTGGGTTGGTCGTCAAGTAGAATGAGCGACTACTACCAAGTTCGCGCTTCGTTGGGATTGCGCAACAGTTTGTTGCGTCTTATGATTCCCTCCACGCGCACTACCCCGCGTTCCACGGGTGTGAGATTTCGCTACGAGTGTTTGATCGGTGTTTAAGTGCCATTCTAAAGTAGAAAGAATGGCTTTTACTCCACGTTTTTGCAACACCTTAGCAGCATTAAGATCAGCATTCTCAGCGTGTCCACAGCTTAGACAAACAAAGTTAGCTTGTGTTTGCCGATTTCTTACGCTTAGGGCGGCCTGCTAAGCCTTGAAAATACTTCTGATAGGCTTGATACCAAATCACAGCACTATTGCGTAGTATCGGTGAAGGACAGTCTTTAAGCCAAGGCGTAATTTCGCTTTTATACTGAGAATAACTTTGATCGACGGGTACTTGCTCACCTGTTAAACCCAAGCTATGCGCTAAGAAAGTGCGATAGTATTTATCATCATCACACTTGGCATTGTAGATAAAACGAGCGCATCCCATCCATTGCGACAGTCTTCGCTTCTGCTCCCTAGTTGGATAGGCTCTAAATTTTATCCCTGTTAATGCCATATTGACAAAATCATAGTATATCTAGCCTATGACTAATAACAATCAATG
>JAEUQL010000352.1 GCA_016789295.1 Blastocatellia bacterium
CTCTCCTACCTCTGGCCAATCACTTTTTTCTGGTAGGCTCATCAAGCCTGTTTCTAAATATTTTCGTGCTTGATTTTGCCAGAAACAGATATGTAGCACTATCTCCCAGATAGTATGCCCGTTGGGTACTGGGCTGGTTGAAGCAATCTCTGCTGTAACACCTTCCAGAGAAGCTTTTAAAGATGGGCCGTGCCAGGCGTCTCCATCATAAGAACGGGCTAGTTGATCTAACAATCTTTGAGTTTCTTTCATCAAAACTCACTCCTTAAATTAGATAGTAGTTACATAGGTTTATACAAGCTTCTGGGATTTTCAAGCAATATCAAGCCCCAAACTTCGGGAGGAATAAGGGAAGTTGGCTTGAGAAGATAGACCTTGGATTGTAAAACTCACGAGTGCTAACAGATTAGGGGCGTGCAATAGACAGGATTTTCAGAGAACTAGAACTAACAAGGAGGGATTGTAGCTTCTTGCAGAAAGACTGTAAGGCTAAAAAGAAGCTTCATAAAAACTGACGATGGAAATAGACAGCGTTGCTCACAATCATCATTCTGGCGACCATCACCACCACCTCTCTCCGTATAGCAGACTTAACCTGATCCTGAAAGAAGACAGGAAGGATCTGGTGATTCTGGTGCTCTATACGACAATGGCAGGACTTATGGCACTAGCTGTTCCTCTGGCAGCACAAGCTCTTGTCAATACTATTGCTGCAGGGGTCTTTATTCAACCCCTTGTTGTGTTAACTACAGTAGTCTTTGTAGGTTTGATCTTCTCAGGTATATTAAGACTTCTAAAATTACACATTGCAGAAGTTCTTCAGCAGAGGATCTTTGCTAGATTTTCACTCCAACTTGCCAATCACATAGTCAGAATCAAGCAACCAGCTCTTCAAGAAGAGTATGCACCAGAGCTGATAAACAGATTTTTTGATGTAATAAATGTACAGAAATCTCTAGCAAAGATTCTGCTTGATGGCCCTTCGGCTCTGCTTACCATACTTGTTGGTCTTGTACTGATGGCTTTTTACAGTCCAATACTTCTAGCTTTCAATTTCTTCCTGATATTTTTTGTATTTTTTGTAGTCTTTATCCTTGGTATTGGTGGACTGAGAACTAGCATTCAGGAGTCTATACAGAAATACCGTGTAGCAGAATGGCTTGAAGAGTTAGGACGATGTCAAATAAGCTTTAAGATGAATGCCTTCCCAAACTATTTGATAAAGAGAGCCGATAACCTTGTAGTAAATTACATTAAAGCTCGTAAGCGACACTTTAGTGTGATTTTTCGGCAAGCAGCAGGCAATTTTCTTTTCAATGCTGTAGCAAGTGCTGGAATTCTTGCTGTTGGAGGATGGCTCGTTATCAACAGACAGTTGACACTTGGACAACTCGTCGCTTCTGAACTGATTATAATCACCGTACTTTCATCTCTAGACAAACTGATAAAACTTCTAGAAGTGGTTTATGATCTTCTTACCGGTATAGACAAGATAGGACATGTAACCGATCTTCCAACAGAAAGGATTGATGGAAAATATATATCCAAGGATAAACCTGGAGCAAGAGTTATCTGTAGAAATGTTCACTTCTCATACATTGAGACCACTCCTGTGTTATCAGATCTGAACCTCAAAATAGAGCCTGGTGAGCGTGTCAGCCTTGTAGGGGCAAGTGGTGTAGGAAAATCAACCCTTGCATCACTTCTCTGTGGTCTGAATGAGCCGATGGTAGGAACTGTTGAGATAAACAACATAGATGTTCGGGACATAAACCTCACATCACTGCGCCATATGGTCAACCTGGTTGGTGATACAAGAGATGTATTTGATGGAACCATAGAAGAGAATATAGTAGTAGGTAGACCTGACATCGGCCATGAAGACATCAAGTGGGCACTAGATATCACTCAACTCAGCAATGATATTGCACAATTTCCTAAAGGTCTTAAGACACAACTTGTTAGCGAAGGTCGCAACATTTCGCGTGGACAGGTACAAAGGCTTTTAATAGCCCGTGCAATCGTGGATCGTCCACAACTGCTCATTCTTGATGAAGCGTTTACAGGAATAGACGAGAAGACCAAGCTGAAGATTCTTAACGAGATCTACAGTAGTGAAAATGGCTGGACTATCATAGATATATCTCATGACCTAGAAGTTGTGATGCGTTCAGACAATGTTCATCTGATGGCCAAAGGAAAGATTTTGGAGTCAGGGAGTCCAAAAGAGCTTTCTCGTGACCAAAACACCGAGTTCATTAAACTCTTCCCAAGTTTGCTGCAGCCTGCAGCCTAGCAGGGACGTCTACCAATGAGGGAGAAGAAGATTATGGGAACAGATACTCTACATGAAATTCATACAGATGGAAGTTGGCAGCCAGAATCTCTTAAGCTTGCCAAGATGCCACACTCAGCACGACCTTTAGCACTGGTTATTCTACTACTACTTTTGACTATAACAGTTAGTCTCATCTATGTTCCTTGGCAACAGTCTGTTTCTGGTGCAGGCCGTGTAATAATCTACTCGCCAATGGAACGACCACAAAATATTGAATCACCTATTCCAGGACGCTTAGTCAAATGGAATGTCTATGAAGGACAATTGGTCAAGTCTCAAGAACCGATAGCTGAGCTAGCAGAAGTTGACTCAAAGTTTCTTGACAGAAATCAGCTAGAAAGAATGAAGTCTCAGAAAAGAACTCTACAAACTAGGCTAGAAGCTGCAGAACTTCGTGCTCAAGCACTAGAGTCACAGATATCTTCACTTGGCGAAGCTAGAGAGAATGCCATTCCGTCGGCTGATGAGCGTGTCAAACAGGCTGGAGATCGACTTCGCGCTGCTGAGCAGGCTCTTGAAGCTGCCAAACAGAACCTTACAACAGCAGAATTGAACCTTGCTCGTGTCAAAGAGCTAAATAGTAAAGGTCTACGCTCTAACAGAGACCGTGAACTTGTCGAACTCGACTACGTCCGTGCAGTAACAGAGGTTGAGCGGGCAGAAGCCGCAGTAGAAGTTGCCAAGCGTGATACTACTGTTGGCCAGTTTGATAGAAACCGTCTTGTTGGAGATACGGCTGCAAGCATAAATAGCGCAAGAGCATCTCTTGCAGCCACAAAAGAGACTATAGCTTCTATTAATAATGATATCCTCAAACTCGATATTGAAATTCAGAACATGACCGAGCGCATTTCACAGCGCGTCATCTATGCACCAAGAGATGGACGTATTGTGAGACTACTTAAAGTTGGAGCCGGAGAGACTGTAAAAGCTGGGGATGTACTTGCTGTTATAGCACCAGACACAAATGACTTGGCTGTGGACTTTATCGTCTCAGACAATGATACACCCCTGGTCTCTGTAGGTCGTCCTGTGAGGCTTCAATTCGCTGGTTGGCCAGCAATACAGTTTTCTGGCTGGCCATCTATTGCTGTTGGAACTTTTGCAGGCCGTGTGACTGCAATAGACGCTGTAGATGATGGAAAGAGCCGTTACAGGATGATAATCACACCCGATCAAGAAGCTATCAAAAGTGGTAAAGATGAACCGTGGCCATCTTCTCAATATTTGAGGCCAGGTGCTCAGGTTGTGGGCTTCATTATGCTCGACACAGTTTCTCTCGGCTTTGAGCTTTGGCGACAGTTTAATGCCTTCCCTCCAACCGTCCAGAGACCTGCTATGACGGACAAGAAAGAGGACAAGGAAGATAAAGACAAAGAAGAAGAGAAGAAGTAAGGAGGCTTAAAGTATGCAAAGAAAATACAGTCTTATTTTGACCCTCCTGCTTACTTTCTCTCTAACAGATATTGTTGGAGCTGATACAGGAGATCCACAAAGTGGCAGGCGCATTCCACCACAGCAGAGTCCAACCTCTGGACCAACTCCAATGGTGCTACGTCTAGACGATCTGTTGCGTCAAGTAGATCTCTACCATCCAAAATTGCAAGGAGCCGATGCTGAAAGGCGCGTAGCATCAGCAAAACGGCTAGAAAAGCAAGGGGCTTTTGACCCTGTCTTTCTGTTGGGAAGTGACTATCTGCGCTACAACAGCACGTCTTCAAGAGGCAAGCAGTTGGATGCTTCACAAAATGATCTGCAGGTAGAGTTTCTTACACGCTCTGGAATCAAGGTTTTTGCTGGAACTAGGCTCAATGTAGGAACTGTCAAGTCCCCGCTCTCTTCCACAGGTGATGCAGGCGAGTACTTTTTGGGTGTTAAGATTCCTCTGATGCGCTCTTTCCGTATCAATGAGAAGGCAGCCGCAGAAAAGCAAGCAAAGATAGGCGAACCACTAGCAGATGCAGAGTTCCAAGAAAAGAGGCTTGAGCTTTTCCAAAAGGCTGCTACAAGTTATTGGGAGTGGGTAGGAGCAAAACGTAGACTAGATGTATCACGCAACCTGCTTGAACTTGCAAGAATTCGTGCCGAAGCAATCCGAGAGCGTGTCAAAGCAGGTGATCTGCCACAAATAGACTCTACTGAAGCTGACCAAGAGGTCGAAAGACGTAGAGGCTCTCTACTTAAAAGTGATAGAGATCTGCAGAAGGCTACTTTTAAGCTTGCGTTGTTTCTTTGGGAGCCAGATGGCAACCCAAGTCCCCTTCCAACAGCAGCTAGCGTCCCTGCAGTAACTTCTGAT
>JAEUQL010000353.1 GCA_016789295.1 Blastocatellia bacterium
TAGCTTCTTCTGTAGTTGTGTCTATTGCTCCACTGTTGAGCAGCACCAAGTTATATTCATCCCTCAGCTCTACTCCTACTTCCTTCCTTACTTTCTTCAGTGTTGCATTATCCACTTCTATTATCTGGAACTCTCCATAACTTGCCACAAGCTTTCCGCTTCCAGATAGCAACTCTTTTGCCTTCTGTGCATCTCTCACCTGTATCTTATGACTGTTCCCTGGACTCTCATATCCACTATTTATAGGCATTTCAGATACTATCTGCTCTGATACCTCTGCTGTTTCTCCCTCTTCCACTGCTGCCACTGGTCGCCCTTTATCTTGGCTTGCAGCTCGCATTGGAAGCTCCCACATTATTGAGCTTAGTAGCAGTGCTAAAATTATTGCTATCTGCCACCGGCTTTTATTATTCATACTACATCCTCCTCAGATTACTTCCCTATTCGAAGACTTTGATTAAGAAAATTAATATGTTCTACAGTTGACATCTTCCCCATTTTGAAAAAGGGGGATTCCTCAGATCGACGCTGAAACAGTACACCTAAATATCCAAAGAACTCTCAGTTGAGAAGGTTCGCCTTTCAACAGCTTAGCCAATGCCAAGCTTCCAGACGAAGAATCCGCCTGCAAGAGAGCAATTCCTCTTGCATCATACTTCTTGTAGCAAGAGTCGATCTTGCTTGAAATAATGGCTCCTATTCAAGAGCCGCACTCATCCCCGGCCAAGATAGAACCTTTGGCCGAGGTCTTCTGCCAAAGAGTGATAAAAATTTGGTGTGAAAGTCCAGACAGTTTAAACAGACTTCATTCAAGGAAGTTTACTTTCATAATCATCTTTCTTGCAAGATAGGATAGTTAAAAAAAAAGGTTTTTAGTAAATTTTGCAACCAATGGTAGTTTTTTAAGCTTTATTGGTTTCCAATAGAGGTTTTTTACTTAAAGTTTTCTTGTTGAGAACCTCTTTAGAAAGGGAGTTGTAAAGCTTCGTCCTCGGCAACTTTTACAGCACTTGTCCCAAAATCGGTCTGTGATAACTGGTTTATCACAGAGACTACAGCTTTTGAACTGTCAAGTTTAGGTCCACCTGGCTTTTCTTGCTTTGCAGAATAGATTCTTCCACCAACAATTTTTCCATCTAATGAAATATGAGCTTCAAGCACAAGAGATAGTCCATTAACACCATTCAAGTTGAAAGCTCCGTAAGTTGCAAAGTTACCCAGAGAGTAGGCTATGAGTCTTTCTTTGTAGACCTCCATGCCGCGAACCACGTGTGGCCCATGTCCTATTACAAGATCTGCTCCAGCATCAACGACAGCGTGTGTAAACTTGCGTAAGTTTCCACGCTGTTCTCCAAGAAAGACCTCAGAACCATTAGGGACATTTTGGTGCTTTGCACCTTCAGCCCCTCCGTGAAATGAGACTACTACTATGTCACTTTTCGCTGAAGCTTGTGCTACAACCCTTTTTGCTGTCTCTATATCATTGAGATTGTAAGATATAGAATTGGTAGCAAAACCTATAACTTCTATCTTTTTTCCTTTTACATCAAGAATAGCTGTGTCCCCAGCCTCAGCAGTGTGGGCTATGGAAAGTGCCTTGAGAGCTTTTTTGGAACTGATAATTCCATCCATTCCAAAATCTCCTGCATGGTTATTTGCAAGGCTCATTACATCAAAGCCAGCATCTTTTAGATATTTTGCATAGCGTACAGGAACCCGAAAAGCATAGCAGTTTAGAGATTTAGACCCACATTTTGAAGAAGTTCCTCCATCTATCATTGGGCCTTCTAGATTGCCAAATGCTATGTCAGCAGACGATAGAACTGGAGCAACTTCAGTCAGAAGGTTCGCACCATCATCTGGTGGTAGGCGACTTTCGTCTGGCCAAGTTGATCCAAGCATCACATCGCCAACAGCAGCAAAGACAATACTTTTCTGTTCTTTCTTAGTAGTTTTTTGATCTGACTGAGTAGAAGCAAATACCGTTAAAGAACAGAGTAAAAGTGTTAAAAACCATAAGAAAGAAGTTCTATTCAACTTCATTGCTACCATTGGTCTCTTCAGATTCATCATCCTCTTCATCCATATCTTCTTCACTACTACCGACAGGCTGTTGATACTGAGCAGTGTTGGCTCGTCTAGGTCGGTCTGCTTTTTCAAATCTATAAGAGAGTGCGTTGTAGATCTCTCCTGCAATTACTGCAGAGACAGAACCTTTCTCACTCGAACCTGTAGCAATTACAACAGCAACAAGGTCTGGATTTTCAGGGCTGAGAAAAGAAGCAAATAGACCAACTTTTGAATCAGAGCCATTACAACTGCCAGTCTTGCCTGCTACGCCAAGTGGAGAAGCTCCAGAACGCCTGGCTGTTCCCCAATTTACAGCAGCCTGCATTCCTTCGATTATCTTCTGCCTGTTCTTTTCTGCAATCTCCACTTTCTTAAGCAGGATAGGTTTGAACTCCCGCTTTTCCTGTTCATTTCTGATTATTTGCGGTTTATAGATATATCCACCATTTGCCAGAGCTGCAGTCATCACAGCCAGTTGTATAGCTGTTACTCCTATGTCATCACCGTGGCTGCACATTCTTGGAACAGCCTGAATGTTTTTGCTCTCTGGCAAGTAGCCAGTGCTCTCACCAGCCATGTTTATCCCTGTTGTGTTACCAAGCCCCCATTCACGAGCGTATTTGAGAACAATGTCAAAACCTATCTGATCGCCAAGAACCTGAAAATATTCATTATTTGATCTCGCAAGAGCTTCTATCATATTCAAGCTGCCACCATTTGGGAGACGCATCTGTAGATCTGGATCGACAAGACCTTCGCTGAGAGCAGCTATGGAAGTCAGGACTTTTATAGTGGAACAAGGCTTGAATGGTTTTCCAAGTGCCCAGTTCTGGTTAACTATGCTGTAGACTTGGCCAGTGTTTGGATTCATCAGAACTACTGTGCCTGGATGTCCACCAAGTGCAGAAAGCGCAGCTCTGCGCATATCCCTGTCTTCACCAGAAAGATCATCGGCAAATATTCCTTCTTCTGCTCTCTTCAGTAGCAGAGAATCTAGTGCTCGTACCCTAACCACTGCTGCACGATTGAATGAAGGTCTGCGTAGTGCTACTCTCTTTGTAGCTAGGTTGCTTTTACCACGTTTCACACTCACCTTGACTCTGTTTTTCGATTTTTTCTTAACCTGTGCAGATTTTTTTGGTTTGGCTTTACCTTTAGCTAAAGCTTCCACATTACTGAAAGGGGAACCGAAAATAAATACCGATAGAACTAGAGCTGTCAGTAGAATTTTTTTCATAATTATTTACTCCAGTTTGCGAAAGAAAGTCTCATCGATTATGAAAATATTGATTATATTTTTACTAAGTGCTGCTAACTATTTTAGTTGGCAGAGAAAAGTTCATGAAGAACTTCAACTATAGCACCCAACAATAAGTAGGCAAAGACATTTTTACTTCTACCTTGATTATTTTATACCAACTTCAAAAGTGCAGTAATAAAGCCTTTGATGCTGCTAGTCTATTTTCAGGCTGCCCGTTTCATTTTATAGTTAGTCCTATGAAGAGCAAAATTATTATTCAACTACTATTATTACTAATTGTCTCATCTTTACCTATTTATGCGCAAAGTGGAAGGCGTCCAATCACACCTGGTGCAGAAAAGACTGAAGATGATGCTATTGTAAAAGTCAAAACCAGTGAAGTGCTGCTGACAGTTACAGTACAGAACCAGTACGGAAATTTGGCAACAGGTCTTTCAGCACGTGATTTCATAGTAATCGAAGACGGCTCACGTCAAGAAATAACAAGTTTTAATGTTCGTGAAGCCCCCATAAATGCTCTGCTGCTGCTTGACGCTTCTGGCAGTGTCTTTACAGAAATGAAGGAGATACGATCAGCAGCCGTAAAGTTCGTTGAACAACTAAGACCCGATGACAAAGTCGCCATCATACAGTTTGCTGAAAAAGTAGAGCTTATACAGAACTGGACTAGTAACAAAGCCGATCTCAAACACGCCATAAATTGGCGATATAGACCTGGAGAAGTGACCCATCTTTGGGATGCAGTCTTTTTAGCAGCCGAAGAAAAGATGGCTCAAGTTGATGGGCGCAAAGCAATCATAATACTGACAGATTGTGAAGATACAGAGAGCAAAGTAACTAAAGAACAGGCTTATTGGGCCACAATAAAGAGTGGAGCTAGCGTCTACGTTATAAGTAAATCTCAAGCTCTTGCTACCAAGATTCGGACTGAATATGGTGGGTTTGGTGGTCGAATAGCAGGTACTAAAGGTCAGGCAGATCTTGTGATCGACCGTCTTCTTGCAGCCGAATCGAGTATGAACACATTTGCAGTCAAGACAGGTGGGCGACTCTACGCACCTATCAAACCAGAAGAACTGGCTCTAGCATATGTGCAGATTGCAGAAGAGTTGAAGAACCAGTACATAATCACCTACACTCCAACTAATGAAAAGCGTGATGGGAGTTTTCGCGCTCTGAGGGTAGCAGTCACACGACCTGGTCTCGTAGTCAATGTAAAAGAAGGCTATGTAGCTCCTAAAGACCCTACAAACTAAAAGTCAAAAGCCATCAAAGCTTCTGTAGTCTTGATGGCTTTCCTG
>JAEUQL010000354.1 GCA_016789295.1 Blastocatellia bacterium
AACAAAACCACCAACTATAAACATCAGAAATATAGCCCAGATAAAATAGGAGAGATTCTTTGTAAGCTTATCAACTTCACCCAAAAACTGTACAAGTGCCACAACTGATGCAACTATCAACAAGGCTAGTAGCCCAATGTAGCGGTCAAGTAAAACTGACAGATAGGATGAGCGACGCTGCTTTTCTGACTTACTCAAATAGTAAGCTTTTACAACATCTCCACCTATTCCAGCAGGAAGGAAATAGTTACAGAAAAGTCCTAGAAAATGGAGCATAGTAAAGTGTCTGAAAGTTGATTCTATACCAAGCGCACTCGATATAGTTTGCCAACGTTTAACACCAAAAAGGTGAGAAAGAAAGACTAACCCAGTAGCAGTAAGTAAATACTTTGGGTCTGCAGATGTGAGACTTTCATATACACTTTTAATACCTACTTTGTAAAAGAGGTAGGCAATCAACCCTACCCCTATTAAACCTTTAATGGCAAAGATTATTCTGGTTCTATTCTTCTTTGTGTTTTGGTTAGACATAACCAAGCATTATAGAAGCTTGTAGCTGACTCTTGAAAGACTAATGTGAAAGTCTCCTATTTTAATTCTATATAGAGTTGTTTTTGATACCTCCAGAGGATAGCTTTGGACACTAGTAATTAGAAAGGCTCACGGCTACAAATAGTCTTGCACCAGCTTTATTTTGAATATTTCTACATACTAATCTTTTCTGCTATCTCTTGGTTTTCAATTAACTTGTTCCTTCAGTTGGTAGTTTATCCAAAGAATTTCTGTTCTGGGGGATTTAACAGAATGACAATTTTTAATAGGAGCTTCTATATATTGCCACCCTCCATATAACTCTTTCATAAGCTCAGAATGGTAGCTAGATAAAGCTACTTTACCTTTAATTTTATGTAAAACTTCTGCAAGTTGTCGGTGTTGGTTATCTGTCATTTCATAAGCATAAGCATTACTATCTTTACGTGAATCATGAGGATATGGTGGATCACAGTAGAATAGAGTCTCTTCGCTATCGTAACGCTCTATTATCTCAATAGCTGGTGCATTCTCTATTTGAACTCGTAAAAGTCTTTGTGCAATCTCTGAAAGTCCTTCTACACTACCTAACCATCTTGAAACTGCACCTGCCATACCTGCTCGACTAGTTAAAAGACAATGAGCCCAACGCCCAGAACTCGCTTTTTGGGCTAAACCTGTTCTAACTTGACGTGCTCTAACAAAAAACCGCCTTGCTCTTTCTAAACTAGATAGACTCTTATCTCCTTGAGAACTAATGGCAATTTCAAACTCTTCTCTTGAAAAAGGAGTAAGCCCAATGCTTTCTATGAGTCGTTGTTTGTCTTCTCTCAAAACACGAAAAAAATTGACTACCTCTCCATCAATATCATTGTATGTTTCGACAGGTGAAGGTGTTCTATTAAGTAATACTGCGGCTGAACCTCCAAATGGCTCACAGTAATGTTGTGTAGGTGGTAGAAGCTCAAGTAGCCAGTCAAGATGACTGTACTTTCCACCGTACCAACCAAAAGCAATTACTCTACTCATTGACCTCTTTCCTTCTGACTGCAGTTGCTTAAATTAAACTTTTGTTACATTTGTTGCATTGTTGCATTGTTGCATTAATTCCAAATTTTTATCAGATGTAAGTTAAAAAACTATCTTCACAGTTACATTTTCACAGCAAAACGTTAAAGAATCCAAACAGCTAATTATTTAGCCCTTGGGTGACACATCTCATAAACACGTTTGAGTCTTTCGTTGGTAACGTGTGTATAGATCTGTGTAGTACTCACGTCGCTATGGCCGAGCATTAGTTGAACTGAGCGTAGGTCGGCTCCGTGCTCGATCAGGTGAGTTGCAAATGTATGGCGGATCATATGTGGAGTGATGTGGCCAAGCCCTGCTTTTTCTCCGTATTCAACTATAGTCTTCCAGAAATGTTGTCTACTAACCTGACTTCCTTGAGGGTTTAAAAATAGAAAAGGTGAACTCTTTTTACCAAGAAACTTTGTCCTGATAGGCATATAGCGAGTTAAAGCCTTTTCTGCCACTTGACCAAAAGGGATACTCCGCTCCTTGCTACCTTTCCCCAGACAAGTCATAAGCCCTGTTTCAAGATTTACGTCTGCCAACTTGACACTTATCAACTCTGACACTCTCATTCCTGTTGCATAGAGTAGCTGCAACATTGCTTGGTCTCTTATCCCTGTATCGGAATTATCTGGTTGGGCAAGCAAGCGATCTACATCCTCTTTTGTTAGAAATTTTGGGAGTGTCTGCCAAGCTTTTGGAGTCTCTACATTGGCCGTAGGGTCGTGTTGCATATGTCCATCGAGCAGAAGGAATTTGTATAGACCTCGTATAGCAGCAAGATGTCGGCCTATTGTCTTTGCGTCTAAACCTGCTAGACGCAGATTCTTTGTAAAACTAAGGATGTCGCCTCGGTCGAGTGAAAGCAGGCTCTTGTTGCAACTTGCAGCAAAATCTGCAAGCTTTGCTAAGTCTCTACCGTATGATTCGAGCGTGTTGGTTGCAAGACCTCGTTCCACTGCAAGATAACTTAAAAACTCTTTGACAAAGTCTCTATTCATACTCTCCTCCTCAATCTTAAAATCTACTGTTTCACGTAGAACCTCTAAACAACTACTTTAAAACCTTCTCTCTATCTAGCTCTCACTATAGAACTTATCTCAAAACTCTCTCTTACTTTCAAAATTAGCACTGGCAGATACTTCTTGACTCCCACTACTGCTTTCATTACATTGGTCTTCTTTAAAATCAGGAAGTAGCAGAAAGCTACTAAACATTATCGGACTATAGTTCAAATTAAGGTTAAATTTCAATAGTCGATCTCTAAAAATGGCAATAAAAGTTGAAAATCTTTCCACAATAAATGTAAAGACAGACTTGGACAAGCTAGTAAACCAAGTCTTTGACACTGTACCCAAAGAACATACTAGAGGGATCTCAAAAGTAGTTTTTGTTGATGAGATAAAAGACCCTCGCTTACTATCTGTAACGACACAGCCACAGCCTGTTCTCTATCATCCCAAAACCCCTGGTTCTCAAGCTTTTATTGAAATATCGCTAAGCTTCTTGCTGCCGAAAAAAGAGAATTTTATCAAGAGGCTTGCAGCCAGAGCCAATCTGAAAGCGAACATAGCAGGTGCATTGCTTGCCTCAATCGGTCAGCACTACCACTTAAACTTCTCTCACGGTATTAAAAAGACTCAGTATGAGTCGCGTGTCCGCTCTTACGTTGAAAAGTATTTTGTAGAATGGCGAGAGCAGACCGCAGGATTTCGAGCAAAACTCTTCAAGCCACTACGTCCATATTTTGAAAAACTTGATAAATGGATGAAGAAGAAAATGCTAGAACAGCAGAAACCCAAAAAAGGCAAGTAGTCTACTTTCTACAAGAAGGTAGACTTGAAGATATCTATTCTTGATGGTCTTAAATCGTAAACCTCTCGGCTATAAACAACCGAACTTCCGGTTTCTGACAATTAGGTATTTTGTCTTGTGGCTATCAGATATCAGAGTTCTTGGTAGCCTCTAATTCGTTCAATTATCAGGTCTTACATTCCCTCTACACGCACTCCACTGCGTTCCTGCAGGTGATGATAGCTTCACAGTTCGTCGATAGTTCGTTTAACTCGTCTCTAAAGAGGCCGAGACTGCCTTCGTAAAAGAAGGTTTATTTTCCACCTTTTGTTGGTTTTCAGATACAAATGTCGTTTTTAATTAAAGTAAACACCTTTTGTAAAAAGGATCTTGTAATGAATATCAAATCAAATGGAAAACAGCCCCATTCTATTAAAGTCAATGTGGCACGTTTTACCTTAAAATCTACAACCCTACCATCCATAGAGAACGCCTTACCATTTGCAGAATTAGTTAGACGAGCACTTATCTGCTTACGTGCTGACCATCCACACTCCGAGGTAATTACAGGAAAACGAGCCGATGGAGTGCCTTTGGAAGGGCATGCTCATGCTCATTACTTTGCTACAGATGAAGATGAAGATGGAAGGCTTGACCACATTACCATAGTAGCTCAACGCGGATTTGACAATGAAGATGTTGCAGCTTTGGTAAAGCTTTCACAAGTTAGTAGTTATGACAGAAGATCAAAAATAGAGATCTCGCTAGATGGTATTGGAATGAAGGAGCAGTTTGCAGAAGTTAGCATCTTCAAGAAATCACACAAATGGCATTCATTTACTCCTTTTTCACTACCACGCTTTGGATCTCGTGGGTCGGGCAAGCAGCCACGGCCTCGCGACTTACCAGAAGCACAACTAAAACGAGAGCTAGCCTCTCGACACCTACCTCAACCATTATCGATTAGGCTCATAGACGGATATTTAGCAAAGTGTCAATTGATAAAGTGGTCAGATTTCTACTGTCGCAGATTCAACGCAACAGAAGGCCACGGGTTGGCTGGATTTGAGATTGAGTTCCCTACTGCTGTAAGTGGCCCTATAGCTGTTGGGTTTGCCTGCCATTTCAGTTTGGGTCTATTCCTACCTATTGGAGAAGCAAAATGTTAATAGCTGGTAAATTGTCCGGAATCCAAGACTATCTTCTAGACATAGCCCACGAAGGAGGT
>JAEUQL010000355.1 GCA_016789295.1 Blastocatellia bacterium
ACGTCGTGCAATATCGACAGCAATGGAACGTACTGGTGCAGAACAGAATGTACGCTTTCTTGTAGTGCGTGCTGGAAGTATCATCGTCTGGCTTATAGGAATTGCTGTAACACTAAATGTCCTTAAGATAAATATGGGGACAACTCTTGCAGCTTTTGGTGTTACGGGAGCTGCAATAGGCTTTGCTATACACGATGTGATAGCAAATTTTGTTGCAGGAGTCATACTTCTATCTATTAGACCTTTCAAGCTTGGTGACACTGTAACGATTGATGTTCATGAAGGAAAAGTTGAACGGGTAGAGATAAGAGTTACTGTGCTAAATACTGCAGATGGCAGGGAAGTAAGTATTCCTAATTCCAAAGTTTTCTCGTCAATAATAGTCAATCATTCAACACACAATCAACGCCGTTCCTCATTTCAGTTTGGTGTTGCAATCAATGCAGATATAGATAAAGTGAAAGAGGTTGTAACAAGCGCAACAGAAGCAGTCGATGGAGTGCTCAATGAGCCACCACCAGGTTTTATAATAGTAAATTTCAACGCAACTACTGTAAATGTAGAGGTTCAGTTCTGGATAGAAGCCGAGGCTAACTCTAACCAAGTGTCAACAGAAGTGAAGAAAAGTGTAAAGCAAGCTCTACAGGCTGCACAGATAGAGCTTGCTCCAAAATAGTTTAAGATGGAAACCAAGCTGGATTCTCTATAGCTTGGTAGCGCTGACTGAACTTGCTGTCCAAGCTGTCTAGCTCGCGCTCTAGCTCTTGTGCTGCAGTCTTCAAAGTAGTTGACATTCCAGAAGAAGATATCATTTGTCCCACTCTAGCTTTAACCATTTCTACATCATTTAGTAGAGCTAGGTCAAATTGGTAGATCTGATCAAGCTGGGACTCTTTGATCTTTACTATGTCAAAAAATCCTGTATAACCATAGCTAGCATATCTTATCCTATTCTCTATTTTGTCAAGTTTCTTAAGGATTCTGTCAAGAGGCCCTACTTCAAAAAGCCGTCCAGTAGAACTGAGTTCACTTATCAGTTGATTGATAGGTGTTTTAAGTTGGTAAAGCATCGCTGCAAGGTGTTCACGATGAAGCTTGTCTACTTCGCGTCGATTCTCTTTCTCAAGATAGCCTTTATAGCCAGGAATTTTGCTGACAAGATTTTCTAGCCAGTTACGCTGGGAAGATGCCTGATAGTTGTCATAGGCCATATAACCAGGAGAAGGTTTTGTTAGAGGGTGTTGTTCTGTAGCAACTGGACTACTTGGAGTTACCGGTGCAAGGGGTTGTGAACTAGCTGTAGCATCAATCTTTGCACCACAGCTCATACAGAACTTACTATTGTCGGGTAGATTATGGCCACATTGTGGACAGAACATATTTTTCCTCCTCTTGGGTCTATTCTTGTAGCCAATCTTTAGGCTGAAAACATGCCATAGCTTTGGCTTCGTCTGAATCTGGCTCTGGCTTATAGTCATAGTCCCAGCAAGCAACAGCCGGAAGAGACATCAGTATAGATTCTATTCTGCCTTTGGTTTCAAGGCCAAAAAGCGTTCCTCGGTCATATACAAGATTGAACTCTACATAACGACCTCTTCTGAGCAACTGAAAATGTCTCTGCTTTTCGCTAAATGGAGCTTCTTTTCTCTTTTCAACTATCGGTAGGTAAGAGGGTAGAAAAGCTTCTGCACAGTCTTGAACGAAAGCAAACAACTGCTCTTTATCACCTTTCAAGTAGTCAAAGAAGATACCACCAATACCACGCATCTCGTTTCTGTGGCGAATAGTAAAATAGTCGTCGCACCACTTCTTAAATTTAGGGTAGTAGTCTAGATCGTGACGGTCGCAAGCTTCTTTAAGTGTTTTGTGAAAATGGACTGCATCTTCCTGTTGCGGATAGTATGGAGTCAAGTCTGTTCCTCCTCCAAACCACCATGTCTCACCTTTTTCGAAATATCTAAAGTTTGCATGTATTGTTGGCACGTGTGGGTTGTGCGGATGTAGCACAAGCGAGGTGCCTGTAGCATAGAATGAGCCGGGAGTATCAATCCCCATGCGCTTGGTAAGTGCTTCTGGAAGCTCACCGTGTACTGAAGAAAAATTGACGCCAGCTTTTTCAAAAACCTTTCCGTTTGTTAGAACTCTTGTGCGTCCACCTCCTCCACCTTCTCTTTCCCAAAAATCTTGGTGAAATCTGCTACCATCTATCTCTTCCAAAGCTGTGCATATCTTTTCTTGTATATATTTGAAAAATTCAGAACTGCGCTCTTTCATAAATTCTATAGTTCCTTTGTCTAGGCTCTCCTCTATGTTGGAATCCAAAGAACTGCACGGCGTAGAACTTGAATGTTGTGTCTTTGAAGACCTATTTCGAACGTGTCACACTGTGTAGTTCTATCAAGAAACTCTTCACAAAGCTCCTTGACAGCATCGCTAGCCTCTTGCTCTATGTGCTGCAAAGTCTCTCGAAGTTCTAGCTTTGCATGCTCAATCTTGAAGCCAGGATTTGTTTTCCTTTTCGGTTTGTAGTGAGTTTTGGCACTGTTGAGAAACATAGAAAAGACAGTAGCTAGCCTAGCTTTACTTGTAAGTAGCTCAGACCTTTTCTCTATCATTGTGATCAGATCTGGATCAGGCAGCGAATCGTGTCTGCCTTTACGCTCTTCTGCCTCTCTTACTTGTTCGATCTTCATCTCAAACCGCCTCATCAACTCTTTCAGTTCTGGTTCGAGGTCAACAATACCTTTTTCAGAAACCTTTCTTAAAAAATCTTCTTTGGTTTCGCCTGGTGTTGAGTATGTTTTGAGGTAAGGATTGTAATAAAGAGCCAGCTTCTCTTTTCGAACTAGTCTACTGATAAGCTCTTCTTCCATCTCTGCAATACGCTCTGGTACAAAACGATAGTTACCTTCTTTGTGAGGTAGGGATGTTGGTGGAGCACTAGCAAGTTTAGTTCCTGTGGGAATAGTAATTGCCGGTATATCCCAATCTACAGGCAGTTCTCCTTCAGGATAGAATGCCGTGTAGTGTCTTTCGTCTGTATGATGAATACTTGCACGAAGACTGCGAAAAGTCAGTTTACACTCGACAAGAACGGCTGGGTGATAAATTGTAGCCCCTCTGTTTGTTTCATTGCTAAACAACCAGAATTGAACAACGTTCCCCGAACCACTAATATTTGATCTATTTGTCATAATAGCTACGAAAAAAAAAGATTAAATCTTAAACATTAAGGCAATGTTGCTTGATATCCGTTGGAGCTTTCGGGTGACTATAGCCAAATATCTTTAAGATGTGAACCTTTCTGGCCAAAAGATTTTATCCATAGGTTTCACTGATGTTAGATTTTGCTATGAGCATCTTATCGCTCTTTCGTTCCCATTCTAGGCTAGAAACTAGAACTTTCGCAACATCTTTTTTGCAGTAGAAGCTTTGAAGGCTCTGCAATTGATTGCAAGGCTGCAAAATAGCATAAGTAGAGGTACATTAAAACAGTGGCTATTTTTGTAGCAGTTTTAAAGCAGCCTGTTTCCAGACTCAAACGGAGGGACTAGTATAGTTTTGAATTTTAGTAGTAGTGCCAGCCCTGGTTTGGCATTTTTGGGACGCGATATATTTTTACGCTCTGTATAACGTACAGCCGCACTCTTTTCTCCTTTTGCCTTTGAAAAAAAGGCTGCAAGCTGTGCACCTTCATATATAGTCTTTTGCGGTATCTCTTTTCTTTCTGGATTGACAATAAGTACGTGTGAACCTGGGTAGTCAGCCGCGTGTAGCCAAATGTCGGCAGCTTTGGCAATCTTGAATGTAAGTTGATCGTTTCCAGCGTCCGAACGTCCAACAAGTATCTCGAAGCCATCGGAAGAGATGTAACGCCGGATACCTGATATGGGCTGTGCTTTCTTATTTTTCGGCTTCTGTGGATCGAGTTCGTCAAGTTGAGATTTACTAACAATAGCTAGTATGTTTTCTAGATGGCTACGTCTGCTTTTAGCCTCTCTTTGAACCTCTTTAATACGTTTCTCTACTGCCTCAAGCCCACGTTTGCCTCTTTGATAGAGCTTAAAAAAACGTTCTGCTGCCTGTTGTGGTGTTTCATTACTCTCAATACCAATAGATGTCTCTATCTGATCTGGATGGAAGTAATTTATTAAGTAAAGCTTATTGTCCTCACGATAAAGTGTTGACAGATTAGCCAGTATAAGCTCTCCGGTCTCTTTGTAGAGAGACGATTCTGTAAATTCTTGGCGTTGTGTAGCTAGTTTCTCTAGCAATGTATCTAGTCTTAAAACCTCTGCTTTTGCTTTTGCAACCAAGCTCCTCTTTCTATTTTGAAAGCTTTCAACAGAGGCCAAAATCTGAAAATATCTGTCAACTGCACTGTTGAGGGTAGGGAAGCGATCTTCAACCAGACCTTCTCCAAGTTTAAAAGGGAAGAAAGAGACAAGCAGATTGGCTTTTGGGTCTATCAGTCCTATTTTGGAGTCTTGAAGACCCGAAGGAGAATAGAGCCTAGCTTTTACACTGCTACGTTCAAGGTCAGATAGCAGGCTTATAAACGCTGAATAAGGGCTACTCTCTTTCGCTCTTGCTTCCATCTCTCGTGCA
>JAEUQL010000356.1 GCA_016789295.1 Blastocatellia bacterium
GTTAATAATAACTTGAAGCACTACATTAATAATTGTTGGGCCACCTGGGCTACCAGTTGCAAACCAGACTTTGTTATCTTTTAGCACAATTGTTGGAGTCATCGATGAAAGAGGTCTTTTCTTTGCTGCTACTGCATTTGCTTCACCCTGAATCAAGTTATAAGTGTTTGGTATACCAGGTTTTGCAGCAAAATCGTCCATCTCATTATTGAGTAAAAAACCTGCTTTTGGAACAGTTACGCCACTTCCATAGGCAAAATTTAGAGTGTAAGTGTTGGATACTACATTTCCAAATTGATCGATTATACTAAAATGTGTTGTTTCGTTAGATTCTGGTATAACTTTAATAGAAGGTTTAATATCGACACTAGGAGTACTGCGAGTTTGTGATATAGCTTTTGCAAGTTCGCTAGCATGTCTTTTAGAGATAAGATCATTGACAGGAACTTTGACAAAGTCTGGATCACCAAGAAGCTCTGCTCTATCAGCAAAAGCCCTTTTCATAGCCTCAATTAAAATATGGTACTTTTGAGCAGAATTGCTACCTAAAGAGTTCAAATCATAATTTTCAAGTATGTTTAGCATTTCAAGTAGTGCAACTCCTCCAGAGCTTGGTGGTGGCATAGTAATGATCTGGTAGTCTCTGTAGCTACCTTTCAAAGGTTGACGTTCGATAGGTGAGTAATTTTTAAGGTCATCAAGAGTTATAATCCCACCTTTTGACAAGACTTCTTCCACCAGTAATTTTGCTGTCTGGCCTTCGTAAAACTCTCGTGGGCCGTGGTCTTGCAGTCGCTTAAAAGTTTCTGCAAGTTCTGGCTGTCTGAAAAGTTCACCTTCTTCATAATATTTACCATTTTTAAGAAAAGTCTTACGACTTTCTGGGAACTGCTCTAACAAGTAGCTATAAAAGCGGAGTTCTTTAGCAAGATCATAGCTAACAATAAAACCGTCTACTGCAAGTTGCCTTGCTGGCTCTACTACATCTTTCCATTTCATAGTGCCATACTTTTCTAAAGCTAGTGCAAATCCTGCAACTGTTCCAGGAACGGCTACAGAAAGATGGCCAACAGAAGAAGCTTTAGGAATTAGGTTACCGTCTTTGTCAAGGTACATATTTTTATGGGCTTTCGTGGGAGCAGTTTCGCGATAGTCGATAGCAGTTGTGTGACCATCAGACATTCTTATGAGCATAAAGCCACCACCGCCTATATTCCCAGCAATAGGGTAAGTAACCGTTAGTGCAAGACCAACTGCTACAGCCGCGTCTACTGCATTACCACCGCGCTTCATTATCTGCATTCCAACTTCAGAAGCTAGGCCACTTGCAGATGCAACTATTGCATGTTTGGCACGTACTGGAGAAGGTTCTGAAGCTATTGGGGTTGTAGGTGGAGATGCTACTAGAAGAGCAAATATTAAAAGGAGTGTAGTTGTGTATTTGACCAGAAGACGCATAAACAAAATCCTATAAAGTTTTTTGCAATCATCGATCATATCTTCTATACAGGCAAGAGTGTTTAACAAATATAATAAGCTTGATCTAAAAAACCTTTCAAAACTTACAAACTTGTGCAATTATAGGCAGGATTTCCAGAAAGCTAGATTAGGTAGATAGAGGCTGTTTTTACCCTCACTTCTAAACCTAAATCGTAACTAAGATCTAAACAGCAAAAACAGTCTAGGAAAGACAGAATGAAAAAACGAATACTATTAGTCTCACCTGTTATAGATGCAGCATATCCAAACCTTGGTATTCCTGGGTTGTATGACAAGAAAGCTACAATGGTGCCACTACATATAGCTACTTTAGCTGCTATGACTGCCCCAGATTTTGAAGTCGATCTTTGGGATGAGTTAGTTCACGGAGTCATAACTGAAGATACACAATTTCAACACGAATATGCTTTAGTGGGAGTCACAGGCTACTCTTTACACTTGAAACGTGCAAAAGAGATAGCACAGATATTCCGCAAGAAGGGAAGTTTAGTTGCTATTGGTGGCCCTGGAGTAACAACACAACCTGACAGTTGCCGTAAGGACTTTGATATTATGTTCTTAGGTGAAGCTGAGAGAACTTGGCTTGAGTTTATAGAAGACTTTCGTGCTGGCAACTACCATAATGTCTATCAAGAACACGAATTTGCTGACCTCTCTACATCTCCACAGCCCAAATGGGACAGCATTGCTCACCTACTAAAATCGAGTTACATTTTTGGTGGGGTTCAAGTAAACCGTGGTTGTCCATATGATTGTGAATTCTGTAGTGTTTGGCAATTGCTAGGTCGCAAAATGCGTATCAAGCCTATAGACCGTGTAATAGAAGAGATGAAAACACTACAGAAATTAGGCATGGAAGAAATCTTTATTGTTTCTGATAACTTTGTGGGTAATCCAAGGTACGCAAAAGATGTACTACGGGAGCTAATCGAGCTAAATGCTACCTTGGACATTCCTTTAAGCTTTTTTGCTGAACTGACTATAACTATTGCACGCGATGAAGAGATGCTCAGTCTACTTAGCCAGGCCAACTTCTCTTCCATTTTAATCGGCATAGAATCCCCAAATCTTGCCAGCTTGAAAGAGACCAGAAAGAGGATGAATATTAATGGCGATCTGGTGTCGCACTGCAAAAAAATAGGTAGCTATGGGTTAATAATTGAAGGCTCTATGATATTAGGTTTTGATAATGATACGCCTGAGATCTTTGATGTTCAATTTGACTTTATGCAGAGGGCATCTATCTTGATTCCACGTATCAATCTACTCAAAGCAACTCCAGGAACAGATTTGCGCAAACGTTTAGTTAGTGAAGGGCGAGTTCTAGATGTTGAGAAGTCTTATGGAAATCATGCTGCCGCTTTCATGACAGCCAACTTTACCACCGATGTAATCCCAAAGAATATGACTATTGTGGAACTACTTTCTGGGTATCTCGATTTAACAGAGAGACTATTGGACTGGAAGAACTATCAGGGGCGTATTATGGGGTTCCTATCCGATATTAGGCACCACAAATCAGGGCAGCGTTTTGACCAGAAGGCTATGGATGCTTTGAATACTTCAATTGAGAGTCTTCCGAAAAATATAGAGCAAGGTATCAAAGAGATAATTAGCTACACTCAAAAAGAGCTGCCCTTTATGCTGCAAGAGGTGGTGATGCGTTTGAGAAGATACATTTTTGAAATCGGGAAACTTCCAAAACTACAAATAGCAGTCAAACAGCAGATAGATATGGAGAAATCTGGTAAGGTTAAGTTTGCTGTAGCTAGTAAGTAAGAGTTGCTGGTGTGTATACAGTTTCAATTATAAGAGCTTGCTGGTCAGCAGCTTAGGTCGTAGCTGACCAGCTTTAGCTTTTAGCATATCTGTTTGAGTACTTGTTCAAGATAATCTATCTCTTCTTGGCTATTGTAGTGGACAAGGCTTATTCGAACGGCTCCGCCACTGGTTTCCAAACCGAGTCTTGTCATAGGTTCAAGAGCATAGTAGTTACCTGACCATACATTGATGCTTGCTTTTGCCAGATGTTCAGCCACATCTTGAGGTGATAGGCCATCTACTCTTATAGCAAAAGTTGGAACTCTGCTATTAAATAGTTTACGGTTAGTTATGCCATAAACTCTAATTTTTGAATACTTTTCAAATATATCCATAAGTTTGTGAGAAAGGATCTCTTCGTAATCTTTTATTTGTAAAAATGCATTCTGAAGCCTTTCACGTCTGGTAAGTCCTTGGTTAGAAAGCGTTTCTAGATATTCGATAGAGCCAAGAATTCCTGCAATTGCTTCGTGGTTTTGTGTACCTGTCTCAAATTTGTCAGGGATTACAGGTGCAACTGTACGTAGGTGATAGGCTTTTACCTTGTCTAAAACCTCTCTCTTTCCCCACAATACACCAGCATGTGGGCCAAAAGATTTATAGGGTGAGTAGACCAGAACGTCACAGCCAAGCTCAGCTAGGTTTATAGATCCGTGAGGGCTATAGTGAACAGCATCCACAAAGCATACAGCTCCAACTTTGTGTGCAAGTTCTGAGGCTTCAGCAACAGGGTTGATCGTTCCAAATGCATTTGAAGCAAGACCTATTGCAACGAGTTTAGTACGGCTGTTTATCTGTTGTCTAAGACTGTCGAGATTTATGGTGGCATTCTCATTTATGTCTGCAAAGCGTACTTTTATACCATGTTCTTGAAGTGCAAGCCATGGTGAGATATTGGCTTCGTGTTCAAGAGCTGTAGTAACTATCTCATCTCCTTCTTTACAAGAACGTGCAAAAGCGCGTGCAAAGGATTGTGTTAAGGTAGTCATGTTGGCTCCAAAAGCAACCTCATCTTGGTTTGGAGCAGAGATAAAGTCAGCTACTGCTAGGCGTGCCTGGTCTATTATCTGATCTGAACGGCGAGAAGTTTCAAACAGACCGTGTGTATTTGCATTTGATGTCAGGAAATAGTCTGTTATACGGTCTATACAGCGTTTTGTTGCTTGAGTACCTGCCGCATTATCAAAGAAGACGGTAGTACGATCATAAGTCTTTAGTGAAAGAGAAGGGAATTGTTGTCTGATCTGTTCTAAGTTCATAATGTATTTGCTGCCAAAAAGGATTT
>JAEUQL010000357.1 GCA_016789295.1 Blastocatellia bacterium
GAATGGCTACAGTCTAACATCAGAACTGTAGCACAAGAGCTGAAATACTCTGATTGGTGAACCATCAAATCTTTATAATCGAGGTTGAGGGGAACGTGTAGACCTTCGCGGCGAATAGCTGAAAGCAGTGTAGCATTTACATCCAGGTTTAGCGTATCGCCAAACTCGTATTGCTTGGAAGCTTCACTAGCTTCTACACCTGTTGAAAGATACTGTGTATCGTGTTTTCCAACACTACTTTTACCAAGACTACCCATCAAAGCACGTAGAGCCTTGAAGCCCAATAGATCTACAGTCTTATCAGTAAGCTGAAATTTAACACTTTTTGCCCATTCGCGATCTAATTTACCTTCACGCATCTGCTGTCTAAAAGCTGCAGCCTGCTCCTCATTTTCAAGAGTGATATAGCCTTCCTGCAAAAGTCTTTCTATCAATCTTTCTAAAAGCTCTGACAATACTTCTTCACGCATATTGCCATCTTCATCTTCAAGAGCCTTTAGTTCAAGTTCTGAAAGCATTCCTTCTCTGAGAGCTTGTCTAATAGCTTTTTCCAGAGATTCAAGGGTCTGCTCTTTTTTTTGAGGTTGTTTTCCACGTCTTGGAGAGTTGAAACCGCTTTGAAGAAAGTATTCTGTAAGTTTGTCTAGTAGTTCGTCCAGACTAAGGTCAGACCAATCTACACCATCCCATTTTGAGTATTTTGTAATTTTCATAATAAAGAATTATAGATTTGGCTAGAAGAAAAGACTAAAAGATTTTTCTATTTTCCCGATTATTTTGTCAGCAAGTTTTTTGCAGCAGACAGAGCTTGTTCGAGATCTTGCACATCGCCGTCGAGCTGCATCTCATAGACAGCCTTCGTTATTCTGCCAATCTCTGGTCCAGGCGACAAACCAAGTGTTAGAAGGTGCCTCCCAAGCAAGATCGGTTCTGGAGCAGAGCTTTCAACTCCAAGTTGGTGAACACGTTCGATAAACCATTCTTGTGCTTCTGCATCTGGTTCACGATGCCCTGTAGCGTGCCTACCCAGAGAGTCTGCCTTTGCAACTCTGTAAAGAAGGTCTAGTTCACATTTGCGAGCAAGTCTTCTAAAAGCTCCATCTGTCAATCTATCTTTTGCATAGAAGAACTGTCCAGGCTTAAGGTGGTTGGCAACAAGTGCAATTATCTGGTCACGAAGCTTATAGCCGTCAAGTGTAAAAATTCCTAGCCGATTGAGAAATCTTTCTGTGGGTGCAACCCCAGCCTCTTCGTGAGCAAGTGAACGGATGCGTCCATTGACTACTTCTGTAGTGGATGGCTTGCCAAAATCGTGACAAAGTTCTGCAAGCATTACAGCAAGTTTTTTCGGTTTTGTTAGATCAACTATAAGTTTTACAGCCTCATCTACTGCCTGCAACGTGTGAATCCAGACATCGCCTTCTGGATGCCATTCTGGTTCTTGGGGGCAGCCTATCAAAGACTTCAATTCTGGAAATAGCTGGTCTACTACTCCTATCTCTAAAGCAACTTCCAACCCTATCGATGGACGGGTAGCACGCAGCAACAATTTCTCTATTTCACCCCAGATCCTTTCACTTGGTAGATCTAATAATGATATAGAACGGCAAAGATTTATTGTGTCTGAAGCTAGCGAAAAGTCAAAGCGTGCAGCAAAAACTACTGCTCTTAGCACACGCAAAGAGTCTTCAACAAAGGTCTTTGGATCTACTACCTTCAACAGCTTAGATTTCAGATCATCGATTCCGTGGTAAGGATCTACAACTTCTGCTGTTAGAAGATCATACATTATTGCATTGATAGTAAAGTCACGTCGTCTAGCAGCAGCCTCTACACTCATATATGGATCGCCAACTATTGTAAAACCTTTATGGCCATAGCCAGTTTTAGATTCGTGACGTGGTAGGCTTATGTCTAGTTCAAACCTCTCTTCATTACGGCCAAATGCCAATTTGTAGATAGTAAAAGCTTCGCCAACAGTATTAACACGTCCAAACTTTGTAATTAATCCTTTGAGCCTTTGACCGTCAATACCGTAAACCTCTATATCAAAGTCTCTTGCTGATTTTACAGTTTGGTCAATGTTGTTATTGTTAAGTTTTGCAAGTATAGAATCTCTAACAAGTCCACCAACCAAAAAAGCGCGACCGCCTTCTTGTTTGACAGCCGCGCATATATTTTTAATAGTAGCTATTGAAGCAATACTGTTATCTATATCAATTTGCATCTATTTCTGTTTCTTTGCAAAAGTTCTCACGTGAGCTACCAGTGCTTTTATTTCGCCCTCGTTTAGTACTTTCTTCCAGCTTGGCATTGAGCCTTTACCTTGTCCTATACCATTCGAAACAGCATTGATAAGAACCGCCTCTTTGTGTCGAGCTTGCCACTTTGCATCAGAGAAGTCTGGTGCTTTTGGAGCAATGGTCTTATTACCTTTACCATCAGCTCCATGACAGACTACGCATCTTTTTTGAAATATCTGTTTCGCTACTTCTGGAGTCACTGCAGGAGCAGCAGGTTTTGCTTCAGTAGCAGCAGAGGTAGGTTTTGCAGCAGTTTTCTTACTGCTGTGTGATTGGCTATTAGCAATAAAAGTAGTTGAAAAGATGGCAAGTATTGCAAACACTAACAAAGTTTTAAACCTAGTCATCGATCATCTCCTGAACCTAAAGTTACAGAAAGCTTACTTCTGCAACGAGTTTTTCTATACAGTCAATATCCCCAATTTATTGCAAAGGTAAAGCTTCAACTCTTTGAGTGAAACACGTTCTTGCTGCATTGTATCTCTATCTCTAACCGTAACAGTTTGATCATCAAGTGATTGAAAATCTACTGTGATACAATAAGGTGTTCCTATCTCATCTTGGCGCCTGTAGAGTTTTCCTATACCAGCACTATCGTCATAAACAGTACGCATCAGTGGTTGCAAGTCTTTCTTTATCTGCTTTGCTACCTCAACTATGCGTGGCTCATTTTTCTTGAGAGGAAAAACAGCAACTTTAATTGGTGCAAGGTCTGGATGCAACCTCAAGACTACTCTTGTAAATTCATCACAAAGCTTTGCAGCTACAGGTCTAACCTTTTTGAGCAGTTCGATACGATCTCCACCTGAGAGGTTGCAAGCTGTCTCCACATCGAGCAGAGTCTTTGGCAGTCCAGTTTCAGCAGCAACCAGAGCATCTTTGATAGCCTGTAGCTGTTCGCTGCTTGGGCCTTCTATTTTTGTTTCTTGTTTGGCAGGTTTGTTGGCTTCTGCAATCTTTTTATCAATACTTTTAACTGCTGCTGCAATTGCGTCTCGCAAAGTTTTTAACTCTTCTTCTTTTGGTTCAGTCACCAACTCTTCTGCATAAGCTTCACACATAAATGCAAGTGTAGCTCTGTCTGCACCAGCAGAAGGCTCGATCACGTAAGGTACATATCTAACACCTTTTTTGCCTGTTTCTGGGTCAGCATACTGCTCATCAAAGTAGTCAAGTTTCTGTGTGCTGTGTGCATTTTTAGTCAATTTGAGTCGGGCAACATCTTCATCAGCAATATCTTTACTATGAGCCGAAAGGTCATAGTCCGACCTATTTGCAACACCCTCAAGCTCACTCCAGCCAAGAGAACCTGGGAAGAGGTATTCTATGTCAGTAGTTGCTTTTGCATAGTGTGCCAGTTCTTCTTTAGTCTGCTGGCGTTTGCGCAGACGCGAAGCGTCTATTCCAAGTCTTGTATACCAATTGAAACGCTGTTCAATCCATTCCTGGTGTAATGTTTCGTCATTTTTTTCACCTGGTTGGAGATATTTTGGAGGCTTGCAGTAGTATTCAATCTCCATCTGCTCAAACTCTCGTGTACGGAAAGTGAAATTACCTGGAGTGATCTCGTTTCTAAAAGCTTTTCCAATCTGTGCAACGCCAAATGGAAGTTTACGCCGCATAGTCTGTTGTACATTCTGAAAGTTTACAAAAATACCTTGGGCTGTTTCTGGTCTCAGATATGCAAGACCTGAATCATCTTGAACAGGGCCAACATAGGTTTGAAACATCAGGTTGAAGTTTCGTGGCTCGGTCAGTTCACCACCACATTCTGGACATGAAGATCCACTTATATGGTCAGATCGAAAACGTTTTCTGCAGACCTTGCAATCGACCAGTGGATCGGAGAAGGTAGCTTCGTGGCCTGAGTATCGCCAAACAAGGCGGTTCATTAAAATAGCAGCATCAAGCCCTTCCATATCATCTCTATCATAAACTACACTCCGCCACCAAGCACGTTTAACATTATTTTTCAGCTCTACACCAAGTGGTCCATAATCCCATGTCGAACCTATTCCGCCATAAACCTCACTACTTTGAAATATAAAACCACGTCTCTTACACAGAGAGACAACTTTATCCATATCTGGTGCTGACATCTACGACTCCTCTTTTATAACTCTTACAACTGATATCCTGTTATTCTTGAACCATTTGGTAACTAATCGAAACCCTGCTAGATTAGAGACATTTTCAGATTTTGATAAAAGAGCAATTATAGTTTCGATCTATGGTCTCTGCAATACTGCTTGCTGCAGGTGAATCTAGAAGGATGGGAAAGTTGAAACAGCTTCTTGAGT
>JAEUQL010000358.1 GCA_016789295.1 Blastocatellia bacterium
TACTGGCTCTTTTGACATTTTTACCTCTTCTGGCAGAGTTTCTGGCATTAACCATAAGTATTTCAAACTGTTGCATTTTTGCGACGGCTATTCTTATTCTTACTTAGCTCAAAACAAGACTGCTATTCCTCCCACGCCTAAAGCCGTGGGCTTCCTTGCGGGAGATATGTGACAAAAAAGAGGAATTGGAATTCACAGTACAGTAGCCAGTAGTCAGACTTGCTTTGCGCACTTGTAGGCTTATAGGTAATATCAAGCAGCAAAAAATAAGGAGTATAGTATGCTGCTTGAGTTTCAACGCACTATCAAGCAAGAGATGTGTAGTGCAATAAAGAGCCTGTTTGATCTTGATCTAACACCTGCCGATATTACAGTTGAGTCTCCTCCAAAAGTTGAGCTAGGAGATCTGGCTTTTCCAATCGCTTTTCAGCTTGCACAACGGCTCAAAGCCGCCACAGGCACGAAACAGAACCCAAGGCAGCTTGCAGAAAAGCTTGGTAATAGCCTACAGAATATCAAAGGTGTCAAACGGATTGAGATTGCTGGTGCTGGCTACCTCAATTTCTACCTAGACCGTGCCAACTTCCTCGCTAAGCTTTCTACGGAAAAAGAGTCTCTCGTGCTTGATGAGATTACGGGTGGTAAGCTCATAGTAGAACACACAAGTATCAATCCTAACAAAGCTGCACATATTGGACATGTACGCAATGCCGTATTTGGTGACTCCATTGTACGTCTACTCAAGGCAAGCGGTGAAAATGTTGAAGTACACAACTACATCGACAATACAGGCGTGCAGGTTGCAGACGTTGTCGTTGGGTTCAAATATATTGAAAAGAAATCTCTTCAAGAAATAGCTGCTACTGAAGAGCCATTTGACTATTACTGCTGGGATCTTTATGCAAAAGTGGGCAAATTTTATGAAGAGTCGCCAGGAAACCAACGGCTTCGAGCTGCTACCTTGCACGAAATAGAGCAGAACGAAGGCGACACGGCAGAGATTGCTGAATATATTTCACAGAGGATTCTTGTTTGCCACCTCAAAACTATGTGGCGGCTTGGGATTAGCTATCAAGTACTTCCGCGTGAAAGTGATATTCTCCACCTAAATTTCTGGCAAACTGCTTTTGAAAAACTCAAACAGAACAATGCAATCTACTTTGAGACAGAAGGTAGAAATAATGGTTGTTGGGTGATGCGTGCCGACGATGCCAGAGATGAAAAAAGAGAAGAGAAGG
This sequence comes from Blastocatellia bacterium, assembly GCA_016789295.1. Lineage (GTDB taxonomy): Bacteria > Acidobacteriota > Blastocatellia > Chloracidobacteriales > JADJPF01 > JAEUQL01. The sequence continues at coordinate 1,239 of JAEUQL010000358.1, forward strand.
GGGCAGAAAACGAATACGAAGCTGACAAGATAATAGTGCGTTCTAACGGAACTGTCACATATGTTGGTAAAGATATTGCCTATCATTTGTGGAAACTCGGACAGTTGGGTTTAGATTTCTACTACAAACCTTTCTACACTTACCCAGATGGACACACTGTATATATAACAACTACAGAAAAAGATAACAATGTGCAAAATTTTGGTAATGGTGTGGCTTATTTCAATGTTATAGATGTTGGCCAATCCTATACACAAAACTATGTTAAGTTGGGTGTTAAACTTCTCTCTGTTGACAATCGTGTAGAGCGTAGTTCTCACCTTGCATATGAAAAAGTAGTACTGACACCAGAGAGTGCACGAGAGCTTGGATATGAACTTTCCGAACAGGAGAGCAAGCGCAGTCAGATAAGCATGTCGGGTCGTAAAGGGCTTGGTGTAAAGGCCGACGATCTTATCAACAAACTCGAAGAAAAAGCATTGATAGAAGTTCAGAATAGACAGAAAGATGCTACAGATCAGGAGCAGCGAGAGATTGCACATAAAGTAGCCGTAGGGGCACTAAGATACTTTCTGCTGAAGTTTACCCGCAATACCATCATAGCTTTCGACTTTAGCGAAGCACTTGCCTTTCAAGGTGAAACAGGCCCTTATATTCAGTATGCTGTTGTCAGAATTGGTAGTATGTTTCGCAAGCTTGCAGAGATAGGCGAAGAGACAACAGATCCTCTCAAAGATTCTGACCTCGAAGCTATTTCAGCACTCTTTGAGCTAGAAGAGGCAGAAAGTGGTTGGAGTGGTAAGTATCTCTGGTCTATCATACATCAGGCAAGCAGACTGAAAGACGTTTTGAGAACTTCAGTAAAAACTCTTGAGCCTACACACGTTGCCAAATATGCCTATCAACTAGCCGCAACTTTCAATGAGTTTTATAACATGAAAGTAGATAGTAAAGTCTCTTATAAAGTTTTAGGAGAGCCAGATCCAAACCGTCGCAGACTTTTAATAGCACTTGTTGCATATGTAGGACAACAGCTTGAAAGTGCACTAAATCTGCTAGGTGTAGAAGTACCTGCAAAGATGTAATCTATCTGGAACTTATTCTCCAACTTAGATAGACATCGCTGCTAGTATGTACCAAAATCTGATTGCCAATCAGGCAAATTTGTTCTGGCTAACAGATGAGGAGGAATTAGAAGTGGCAAACAAGGATCAGAAGCATCCTGAAAATGTACTAGGTCGGTATTATGTTGATGTTGAGTGTATAGATTGTGATGTTTGCCGAGACACTGCTCCAAACAACTTTACCCGCCAAGAGGATGGAAGCTATTCCTATGTCTACAAGCAACCTGAAAATGAGGAAGAAGAGGCAGAATGTCAGGAGGCTATGGAGTCTTGCCCTGTTGAAGCAATAGGATGTGATGGAGAGTAGTTCTTTAGACGTGTTCATAAATTTCCTGCAAAATATAGTAAATCTTTACACAAAATGTAATGCTACTGTTTTATGACCACGTCTCATTTAACCATTGATGAAAGTAGTTCTAAAATAGCGTCTTGTTTGTAAGCTTTAGCATACTCTAGTACATCTTTACCATTTTTGTCTTTGATCGATAGGTCGGCTTTTTTGTTGATTAGAAACTTGACAGTCTCTATTCGCTTAAAGTTGCTGTGAGAAGCCATAGAGGCATACATCAGAGCTGTTAAACCATTCTTATCTTGGAGGTTTACGTTAGCTCCTCTGGAAAGTAACAGCCCAACCTTGTTGCTTGCTGCAGCACCTGCAGCAAACATTAAAGCTGTAACTCCGGTCTTATTTTGGGCATCTACTTTTGCTCCTGCTTCTAACAGTAGTTTTATAGTATCAAAAGAGTCTTGGTATGTCTGTCTGGTTGCAATCATCACTGGTGTCAAGCCGCCGTGTGCAACCACATTTACTTCTGCACCTTTCTTTATCATTGCTTCAGTAATGATTGCCGAGTTTGAGGCTGCTTCCATAAGCGGCGTCCAACCATCTTCATCGTAAATGTTAGTGTCTGCTCCAGCTTCTAATAGATAAGTTGCTATTTCTAAATTTTTCCTAGCTGCTGCAATAGTTAGTGCAGTAATTCCACTATTGATAAGTGGGCTGCTACACTTTTTTAGATCTTCTGGAGTGTAAGAGCCAGACCTGATAGTAGTTGCACACTTTTTCCACCGAAAACTTGTTTTCAGATCAGGTATGGCTCCTTTTTCAAGTAACAACTTTGCAATAACTGGCCTGTTGTAGAGCACCGAGTAGATAAGAGGTGTTATTCCAAAAAGATCTTTTGAGTCTATATCTGCTCTTTTACCTAGCAATATTTTAACTATATCTATCTGTCCATTTCTGACAGCAGTACGCAAACTCTCATTTATATCTGTCTTTTCAAGCATCAAGTCTACTATCTCGTCATAACCTCTGAAGATAGCAGTTATCAAGCTCTCTGGATCAGCTACAGAGCCTCTGCTGAGAAAGAGTTTTACAAGCTCTAAACGTTGATTTTTAAGAGCTACTTGCCAAACATCTTGACTAACTTTAGCTCCTCTACTGAGTAGAAGAGTAACTATCTGTCGATTATCTTGTTCTGTAGCATAAGAGAGAGCAGTTCTATTTGGAAACCAGTCGTATTTTGGCGGCATGAGAGGGTTACGACTGTCGTAGATTGGACGCAAAACATCATCACTAATCTCTACATTTGCTCCTTTGTTGAGTAGATATCTGACTATTTCGGTCTGTCCTGAGATAGTTGCTGCTATAAGAGCAGTCCGACCTTGGTTGTTTTTGGCATCTATTTTAATGCCAGAGTTTGCAATTCTGCGCACTGCGCCATTATTGCCAGCCGAAGCTTCTGCAACAAACATCTCTATTTTTTTGTATTTCTGGTCTTGACAGGCCAGCAGCAGAACAGTAAGTACCAGAAAAGTTACTAGCAGTAGCTCTCTCATTATAGACTTCAGACACCTTATGCTAATTGACCCCTCTTGTGCGAGCACAGTCTCGGCTTCTTTAGAGCCGAGAGGTTGATAAATAGACGATAAAGATACAGGATACTGAAAGCCAGCAAACTTATCTACAACTCTTAATAAAATTGGCAAATGCAGCTAGTACACGATCCCCCCCTACATCAAATATGTCTGCATGGTCTGCTCCATCAATGTAGTGTCGGGTGACATTACCTTTAGTAGTTTGGGCAAGGCGTTCACTCATCTGCCATGGAATAAAAGCATCATTCTTTCCATGACATACGAAGACTGGACAGTTGAGATCGGCTATCTTCTTTTCACTTTCAAAACGATGAAGCAGAATTTTACTTGGTATTGGAATGATAGGATAAGTCCTTTT
>JAEUQL010000359.1 GCA_016789295.1 Blastocatellia bacterium
TGTCACGAAGGTCTTCAATACCAGAGCCTGAAGTGTATGCAAAGAAGCGTGTCAATCAAAGAGCACCCTTTTTGTGTGAAGCCTATTTTGAAGGTGGAGGGATATCTGGACTGACTATAATTTCTAGTTTGAGCAAAAAAGGTTGCAAGCTAGACACATCTTCGAGTATTGCAAAGGGAACAACACTTCTTATAAAAATAAAACTACAGCCTGGTTGTAAAATAGAAGTGTTAGGTGAGGTTATCTACACAGTTCCAGGCTCTGGGATTGGTATAGAGTTTATAGCTTTAGATACAGAGAGTGAAAGATTGATAGAAGATCTTGTTGAGAAAGTAGGTAGTCAATGTGTTGAGAATGTTTAGTCTCAGTTTTCCTTACAAACATTACTTCCTTTCGAATTAGAAAGACCAATAAAGAGTTTGAGAGGCAACTCCTTAACCTCTCAAACCACTTTTTTAGTGTATCCACATTTTTAACATATATAAGAAAGAGGTCTTACAATGATGACTTATGGAGAGTCTAATAAAGGCTTTTTTAAGCCATTGGGCAGCTTTTCTGATGACTATCTTATTTTGGCAATAGATAAGCAATTGGTATGCAATTATGCAAGTCAGAGTGTAGAACAGTTTACAGATCTTTCAGCCAGCTCTTGTATTGGAAAGAGTCTATTAGAGCTTGAACTGTGTCAGGAGGTTTCTGAAGTTGTGCAAAAAGGGACTAAGGAAGTTATATCTACAAAAAGAGTACTGGAGCTGGAATTTTCTACAAACATAGATGGGGCTAAACATTATCTACAAGCAAAGTTTTTTCCACAGTTTAACTGTGATACTGTTTTTGAAGGAATAATTATAATAATTTCTGACATTACACTAAATTCATTAAATGTGCTTAAAGAAGCCAGCAATTTATACAGCAAAGACTATGAACAGATCTTGACTAGTGTTTCTGAATTTATGTGGATCACAGATGCAGAAGGTAACAGTCTCAACTGTTCAGTAAACTGGACAAAGATAACTGGACAGACTGCACAAGAGGTTACAGGGTGGGGCTGGCTTGATGCTGTGCATCCAGACGATAGGCATATAATTGTTGAAGCTTGGAAAGATGCTGCTATAAATAGAGAAGATTTTAGTGTGGAGTATAGATTGAGGACTAGTGGAGATAAATATCGTCGCTTCGTTGTGCGTGGCTACCCTGTCTGTCAAGGTAATGACCAAGTGAGTAAATGGATAGGACTTGGTAGGGATATTACAGAAGAGGTAAAAGTAAAAAATCTGCTTCAAGAGAAGCTTTCTATACTTGATCAGGCACACGAAATCGCAAGTATAGGCAGTTGGAGCTATGACCCTTTCAACTCCCAAAATATGTTCTGGTCAAAGCAGGCGTGTAGCATATTTGGTTTTGACAATGAGCCTTTTGAATCGACTATAGATGTCTGGTGGTCTATGGTTCATCCAGATGATCTACTTTCAGTACGTGCCAGTATTGATGCAAATATCTCTGAAAATTCTGAATCGAGTGTAACATTTCGCATATTTAGCAAGCGTGGTCTTAGGTGGATCTTCACCAAATCGAGACTTGTAGAAGATGAGCAGTGGCAATCGGTTAGGCTACTAGGAATCTTTCAGGATGTTACAGAAGCGAAGTTGAGAGAAGAGAGGATGCAGCAGCAGGCAGCTCTACTCGACATTGTCCAAGATGCCATCATAGTCTGTGACCTTGATGAGATTGTCCTTTCTTGGAATAAGCAAGCTGCAAAAATGTATGGATGGTCACAGGAAGAAGCTATTGGGTCACCTTTGTCTAAGCTGACAGGGCAAGAAAGTTCTGAATTCTGGCAAGAAGGGCGTCAAAAGGTTATCCAAGACGGTCTCTGGCAGAGTGAGTTTATACATTCAAACAAGCTTGGTGTGGAGTTGCTAGTAGAGAGTAGATGGACATTGATGCTCGACAGTATGATCCCAAAATCCATACTGATTGCAAATACAGATGTTACTGAAAAGAGAAGGTTAGAGTCACAGATCCTTCGTGCACAGCGTATGGAGAGCATAGGGATTTTGGCTAGTGGAATAGCTCACGACCTAAACAATGTACTCTCACCTATACTGATGTCTGTACAACTGCTCAAGCGTAAGCTTCAAGATTCAACAAACCAGAAGATGCTCAGTACTGTTGAAATGGCCGTGCACAGAGGGGCTGATCTGATACGACAGATACTCTCTTTTTCAAGAGGGATGGAGACAGGGCTAGCACTGGTCAACATTGATAGTTTGATAGCAGAGATAAGAAATTTTGTTACGGAAACTTTTCCAAAGTCGATAGAAGTGACTACAGAAGTTGGCAAGTATACTTGGGGGGTTGTTGGAGATCTTACGCAGTTACATCAGGTACTACTAAACCTTTGTGTAAATGCACGTGATGCAATGCCTTTTGGTGGAAAGCTTAGGCTCGCTGTAGAGAATGAAATTTTAGAAGTTGTACAACCCAAATTTGGAGCCACACCAGGGCGTTATGTGGTTATAAAAGTAGAAGATACGGGCTGTGGTATTGCCCCTACTACTATTAACAAGATCTTTGACCCGTTTTTTACTACTAAAGACTTTGGTAAAGGAACAGGTTTAGGATTATCGACCGTCATGGCTATAGTAAAGGGTCATAGAGGTTTTGTAGACGTTAGTAGTCAGATGGGTCAGGGGACTTGCTTTAAGATATACCTTCCAGCTACTGATACAAATGTGCAGTCTTCTACTAAATCTGTAGATACAGAAGCTCCTTCTGGTGTAGGTGAGACTATTCTGGTCATTGATGATGAACCGGCTATACGTGAACTGACAAAAGCTTGTCTTGAGGGTAGAAATTACCGAGTAATAACTGCCAATGATGGAACAGATGGATTGTCACTCTATTTGCAAAATAGAGATTCTGTAGACCTGGTGATTACAGATATGATGATGCCATTTATGGATGGTATTTCAACAGTTCGTGCTCTTAGAAAAATTGACCCAACAGTCAAGGTTATAGGGATTACAGGGCTGACACTAAAAGGTCGAGAGCAGGATCTAATGAGCCTTGGGGTCAAGACACTTCTTGTAAAGCCATATACTTTTGAGTCTCTGCTAAAAGCTATTCACCAAGAGATTCACGCTACCTAGTCTGTTTCTACTCCTACTATGGTGAGAGCCTGTTTACGACAACTTTCACGATAGAGTGGAAAGGCAAACATTGGATCTGGCTCAGATAACCACCTTAGCATCAGACCATCAAGCAGTGCTTGAAAAGTGACTATTGCACGGTCTATGTCGGCTACCGAAAATATCCCTTTCTCAATCCCATAGCTTATAACCTCGCGCTCTATTGAACTACAACCGTGATAGAAAGCAGCACTGATAGGCTTAAAGCTTTCATTACGGACAGCAAAAGATGCAAGATCAAGATATGTAGCGTAGAAAGCACGGCTTTGATTTGCACAAGAGAAGAAAGTATCAATAATTGCATTGAGCCGTTCTATAGGATCTTCGGTCAAAATTATCTTTGCTTTCATTTTATCTAACAGTTCTTTTACAAGCATTTGAAAAAGTTCACGAAGTAGAGTCTCTTTGGATTCAAAGTAGTAGATCGTTATTCCTTTTGATACTTTTGCTCGTTCTGCAATCTTTTCCAAAGTGACTTGTGCAAAACCACGCTCGGCTACCTCTTGGTAAGCGGCTTGAAGAAGTTCACGTTTCTTGTCCTGTTTCTCGTTCTGCTTTGTTCGGGTCTTTCGCATATAGTACCTTGACTGTCTGGTTGGCATATGATGGATGAGAGTATGGATGGCAAGGTGAAAAAAGTCAAGCCGCAGAAGAAGGGGAAGGTAAAAAAGAGTGTTGACTTTAAGGTCAGAGATGGAGATTTCTATTATATGACTATTAAGTCAATAAATCTGACTTTTAAAGTTATGTAATAAGTAGAGAAAGCTATAACTTTTTTGTTGCTTCGTACCAGCAACGACCTGTAAGCTTTAGAAATAGACATTTCTAAGTTAAGAGATTGAGCATTAGACAGACGGTCAAATTTTGCAGCCAGAAAAAAGTTTTTAGAAAAATTTTGAGGTGCAGCCGTGACAAATCCAACCGCTAACACTGCGCAGAAATATTTAGAGAAAGGACTTGGCTATTACAATCGTGGAGAGCTTAATGAAGCCGTAGAAGCTTACCACAAAGCTATAGAGCTACGAGGTGGCCAATTTCCGAAAGCCTATTTCAATCTTGGTCGTGCGCTTTCAGATCTGGGTGAGCTTGACGCATCTGTACAAGCTTACCGTTCTGCAATAGAGCAGCAGCAGCGCAATCCAGAATGTTACTACTATTTGGGCTTGACACTAGCCCGTAAGGGAATGCTTGCTGAAGCTGTATCGGCTTATCGCACTGCAATAGAGCAGCGCGATGGAGTCTATGCTTGGGCATATCATAATCTTGGGCTTGTACTAACAAGGACGGGTGACTTTGAGTCTGCTGTACAAGCCCACAAGAAAGCCATAGACCAGAGGCAAGGAGATTTTCCAAAGGCTTACTACCACCTTGGCCTAGCCCTTTCTCGTAAAGGCGATCTACCA
>JAEUQL010000035.1 GCA_016789295.1 Blastocatellia bacterium
AAACTCTATAATGAACGATTTCTAGATATTGAAACCAAAATTAAATATTTGGAAAATATGAAAAAAAAAAATGAAGAAGTTGAATCAAGCGGTGGAAATGCGATGATGAAGTATTTAAATTTATTATTAAATCTTTAATTCTACCTGTAACAAAAAGCTCACCATCTCTAAGAAAACCAAGGTCTCCAGTTCTTAAAAACGGTCCTTCTTTAGTGTCTTCTGTGAAAGCTCTAAAAGTTTCTTCAGTCTCTTTTTCTTGTTTCCAGTAACCCTTAGCTACACTCTCTCCAGAAATCCAGACTTCACCAACCATATTAGGACTACTAACTCTACGAGACTCAGGATCAACAATCAAAATCTTAGTAGCTAACTTCCCAGAGCCTACCAGCCTGTAACTATCTTCATTCTGTAGAGTTTCAATCAACAAGTTGTTTTCAAAAGGCTGTTTTTCTACAAATCTCAACCCAGACTCTGGGCTATAAGAGTTGCCTGTTACAAACAGCGTAGCTTCTGCTAGTCCATAACATGGAAAGAAGGCTTTTTTGCTAAAACCAGATGGGGCAAAGGCTTTTGCAAACCTTTCTATTGTTTCGTACCGGATAGGCTCTGCACCATTAAAAGCTATCTGCCAACTGCTCAAATCAAGTGTTTGGCGGTCTTGTTCTGAGATTTTCTTGACACACAACTCATAAGAGAAGTTTGGTCCACCACTTGTTGTAGCCTTATAAGAAGATATTGCTTTCAACCATCTTAAAGGTTTTTGTAAAAAAGATATTGGAGACATCAGAACACAAGTTGCACCAACATAAAGCGGTTGGAGCACATTGCCGATCAGACCCATATCGTGATAAAGAGGTAGCCATCCAGCTACTACAGACTTTTCACTATGACCAAAAGCTTCTTTTATTAAACTCTGATTGTGTAATAGATTGCCGTGAGTAACCATTACACCTTTTGGAGTTGACGTTGACCCAGAGGTGTATTGTAAGAAAGCTAATGTTTCGGCATCGATGCTGGGCAACTTCCAGTTAGAAGCTACTTCTGTGGATATGATATCTGTCGCTATCCATTTTATAGCTGCTGCTTCTTTAATCTGAGAGCTATTTATCTGTGCAACTATATCACTTGTTGTTAGAGCAATCTTGGCTCTTGCATCAAAAGCAATTGCCTGCAATCTAGAAAGTGACTGGTTTATTCCTGGTGGATAGACAGGAACGGCTATTACTCCAGCATATAGACAACCAAAAAAAGCAGCTATGTAGTCATTGCCTGGTGGAAAGACTAGAAGAGCACGTTCACCTGCTGCATTCTGCTCTTGAAGTACTGCTGCAATGGCTCTGCTTTTAAGAGCTAGCTCGCCATAGGTCAGCTTGTCTGCTTCGATTTCACCATCAGCCAAAAAAGTATAGAGAACCTTTTCAGCATGTTCCTCTGCTTTCTGTTGGAGCAGAGCAACCAGTGTGTTTTGAAAATTGCACCGACCAAGAGACTCATTTTTTTGGTTCATCTGTCTTCTCTTCTCAAGATTTATTTCTACTAGTTGCTGGATGAATTTAAGAATGAAAGGTATGTTTTTCAGTAGAGCTAAAGTTACATAAATAAATCAGTTGATGTTAATAGGTATAGGTAAAATAGAGTAGCAGTAACATCTAGTTTATGGTAGGCTACCGCCATATCAGAGCAGGTCTCTTCAACTTTATCTGTACTAACAATTGTTTTGCTACCTTAACTATTTTATCTGGCAAGCAGCTTTACTAGAGCTTAAAACCAGATAGTTTGCCAAATTCCAAGTTTAAGCAGATCTTAAAAACTCACTCTATTTTTTTAATGAATAGTCACAAATTATCGGCAAACAGCATCTATTTTCCGATAGGAGGCTTAGCGAAACATTTGTATGGTTTTTCGATTTTTGAGAAAACAGATAGTGGGATGCTCCAGTAAAAGCGGAATTTTAAGGGATATATGACTGTAAGCTGAATATCTCAAAAATATTTTCTACATTGCCGCTCATTTACAAAAAATTTCCATTCAATGAATCTTTGTAGCAGCATTCAATTAAAAATAATTAAACTCCATCATCTTTCATAGTGGAGTTAGAATGCTCGAAGCAATCAATTTGACCAAAAACTATAACGGCAAGGTAGCACTAAACAATTTAAACTTAAAGATTGAACCTGGAGAGGTTTTTTGTTTACTTGGTGCAAACGGTGCTGGAAAGACAACAACCATCAACCTATTTCTGAATTTCATTCAACCAACTTCTGGCAAAGCCCTTATTAAAAGCTTAGATGTAGCTGCTCAGCCCATAGAAACCAAAAAATATCTTTCATACATTCCGGAACAGGTGATGCTGTATAAAAACCTGAGTGGGTTAGAAAACTTAGACTACTTCTGTTCTTTAGCAGGTAAAAAGTATACTGCAACTGAGCTGCTACAGTTTCTACTAGAAGTAGGGCTTACAGAAGAAGCCTCCAAGAAGCAAGTTGGAGCTTACTCAAAAGGTATGCGTCAAAAAGTTGGCATTGCGGCAGCAGTAGCAAAAAAGGCCGAGGTGCTGCTTTTGGATGAACCTACTTCTGGCCTTGACCCTAAAGCTTCAAATGAATTTTCTGAACTTCTCAAACAGATGAGCAGTCGTGGAGTGAGTGTTTTGATGGCTACTCATGACCTTTTTAGAGCAAAAGAGTCTGGTACCAGAGTTGGCATCATGAAGCACGGCAATCTGGTAGAGACTATACCAACTAGCCAGATTGGGCACACAGACCTAGAACATCTCTACCTGTCACATATGAAGGATTAGTTAAAGAGAAGGAATTTGTAAACCTTCTTGCCAGAGTGTGAAGTCCCGCCATTTTGCTGTACTGTCAGCTACTACTACTTTGAACTCATCTGCCCAAAGTAATCCTTCTCCAAAAAGTAGCAGACCAAAGTTTAGCCAATATGTTCCACCAGGAACTAGTGTTTCTATCATATAAGTTATCCAAGGAGTTGTACCTCGTATGGGTCTATCACTCATATTGTAGAAGTAGAGAGGTTCGTTGTCTTCGGAGTCGAGCCTTAGCCAAAGTCCTCCCCAGTCAGCTACATCTTTTGATTGAATCCTACCTTCAACTCTTATTCTCTTACCAACAAGGTGTTTTGCTGGGCATCGCTGCATCAAAGAGCCAAATACTTCTTTTGAAGCACCAGCCGAATCGAATTTTATGCAATAACCTTTTGCATCAGGTTCCTCTCGTTTTACCACACTATATTGATACTGGGTTGATACGTTATTGACATATCCTTGACTGTTAAACCAGCCTGGTATATCAGTTCTGTTCCACTCAAAACTAAGATTTACTGGAGCTGCAACTACTGGATATTCCACTTTTGAACCTATACTGGAGACTATTTCATGAACTTTTTCAATAGTTGGTCGGCTCTTGGGATCTGGTCGTGTTGCCCACTCAACTAACGAAGCAAGTTGTTCAGACACACCTGACACTTTTCCTCTTACCCTTAGACCACTTTTTGCTTCAGCCTTTGCACGTAGCATCTCGTAAACAGATGGATAAGGAGATTTCCCAACAAGTAGTTCCCAAATAATCTGTCCCAAAGCATAAACATCTGTTTGTCCCGTAAGTACTTCACCTCGTACCTGTTCTGGAGACATATACTCTGGAGTTCCAGCAAATCTTCCAATCCCGGTTAACTTACTTTTATCATCATATCTGTCAATTATAGAAAGCCCAAATTCGACTACTTTTGGTATCAATTCCCTTCCATTAAATTCAATTATTATATTTGCTGGTTTTAAGTCGCAGTGAATTACAGAATGTTGTTGTGCATAAGTAAGAGCATCTGCTACTTGACGGGCAATCATCAAAACTACTGGCTCAGCTACTGGTGCATGTATTGTCATATATTCAGCAAGACTCAATCCTTCGATATATTCAAATACTATATAAGAAGAGCCTTTTGCTGGATCTGGCTGTATATCAAAGTCTAGTATTCTACCTATGTTCTTGTGTTCAAGCCTCATCAAGGCTCTACACTCTTGAATGATTGTCCCAATATCTACTTGAGGTTGTATCAGTTTCAAGCACACAGCTTTGTTGGTCTGAGTATCCATTGAAAGATATACATCACCAGTTCCACCTTGACCTACTTTCTTTAGCGGTTGATACCTGACGGATGGCCAAGCACGGTCACCAAACGATAACGGAAGAGTTGGAAGTGGTAGAGGTGATGACAGCGAAGCAGCTATTTTTTCTGGTGGTTCGGAAACTACAAGGGTTGGAACAGCAATAGCTTTTAACAACTGACTTACCTGTACTGCTGATTCAGGACGTTTGTTTTTGTTAATCATCAATGCTTTTTGCAGTATAACACTGATAGATTTAGGAATCGTTGGGTTTACCTCTTCAGCAGGCTTGAGCGGGTCTTCTTTGTCGTTCAGCACTGCAATCATTCTGGAAAAGGCGTCGGCAGGCTTTACATCTGTCAATAGATGGTAAATAGTTGCAGCAAAAGCATATATATCACTTCGTGGATCTGTTCCAGTTCCTTCTATCTGCTCAGGCGGTGCATAGTTTGGTGTGTAGCCAACAACACTTCCTGTAGAGGCAAGTTGGGAAGAGCTATTCTTTGGCCTACCTTTAGCTAATCCAAAATCTAGCAAAATAACTTCATTCCTATCAGTTAACTTTAAATTACTTGGCTTAATATCTCTATGAACTATTGGGACAGGTTGAGTATGCATATAATCTAACACATCCAATAATTGTTCAGCCCATTTCATTACAAGATCTACACTGAAAGCCTCACTGTTTTTAGCCATCAGGGTTGAAAGGTCATCACCTTCTATGTACTGCATTACCAGAAATTGACCGCCACCTTCACTAAAATAGTCTGTAACTGCTGGAAGTGCTTTATGACGCAACCCTGCAAGAATCTTTGCTTCACGCTCAAAGGCTTTGTGCATACTCTCTTCATTAAAAAAAGTCTCTTTGAGAGCCACTATGTTGCCAAGCCTCTGGTCTCTGGCCTTGTAGACAGTCCCCATCCCTCCACGACCAAGCTGCGAAAGTATAATGTAGCGATTTTGTAGAACTCTACCTGGCTCAAGCATAATTTCTCTCCCCCCTGCTCAATAACTGGCCGTTATTATACAAACCTCCAGTCACCTTTCTTGCTTTTTTCCTCCAAAATAGGAAAAGAAACAGGAAAAATCTGGCTACAGCAAAGCTTTTTAACCTACCTGTAATATCCTAATTAAGATTGATTTCTACTTTTTTGTAAGTTGTAATTTTATAAAGTGTAACCTCCACGCAACTTTTATCATCGAATGTCGATAAGAGAGTAAAAATTACATTGCTATTTAGATTGCTGTATCAATATTACCCATAGCAGTATTCCAGACTCGGAAAAATCTTATGGAATTTTTAGATGTTTTGGTATTACACCTATGAACAGGTTATTTAAATATCAAGTAATTAAGTATAAATCGAAGGATGCGCTACTTTTAAAAATCTATTTATAAAGTAGCTATAAATGTTTCTTTAGACACCAGACAGTGATTTTGCACTGCAAGAGTGTTAGAAAGGATTTAACAATGGGATTCTTAAGTAGTGTAACTAGCGGTATAGGCAATTTTGCCAGATCTGCAGGAAGAAACATAAGCAACGTTGGAAGTAACATAGTAAATTCAGCTCAGAGGCTTGGTGGTCAAGTCACCAGCACGCTCACCAGAACTACTCAGAATGTACTGCGCACTGGAACAAACATTCAGAGAACTGTACAGAGCGGTCTGAACTCTTTTGGCAGTACTGCAAGAAGAAACAACCTTAGCAGTTCTGTTAACTCTCTTCCCACATCAAGCCGTAGTTCAAGTGGTTTGAGAACAAGCAGCAGCTATTCCTCTAGCAGAACAAGCAGTTTTTCTCCCAGTAGCAGTAGCAGAAGTAATCTTTCTTCCAGTAGAAGCAGCTTTTCTCCTAGCACTTCAACTAGCAGAAATAGTTTCTCTTCCAGCACTTCATCCAGCAGAACATCTTCTAGAAACAATAACGGTTTTGGCAGTATTATAAACAACACAACAAATTTTCTTGGTGGGCTTCGTCAAACAGCAGAGAGAGGGTTTGGACAACTCAGAAATCAGGTTGGACAGACTATTTCGAGAGGGCTTAACCTCAGTCCATCACAAACAACTCAGTTTCAAAATCGCTTCAATTCTACAATAAACATGATTGGCAAGGCTCAGAGCTTTCTTACTCCGGCTCCTGTAAGAGCAATTACAGCAGGAATAGATCTGGCCAGCAACTTTAATAAATTCCGTACAAATCAAACACTATCAACCAGTAGACCTTCAATAACTAGCCAGTCTTCCATCTCCAGACCTCAACAAGCAAGAGACAATATCCGCTCTTTTGTCAGTGGAGTTGTCAATGGAGAACTTAGCAAAGATAACTCTTGGGCCAATATTGCAGGTCGCGTAACATCACGACTGATACCCGGCTTCGGTCCGTATGCTGCTGCACGAGATATTCTGGTGACTACTGATAGATTGACTACTCCAAAATCAGGAAGGTTTGAAGAAGGAGTTGGTTCTTTTATCAACGGTGCTATTGTTGGAGATTTTAATACCAAAAACAACACTTGGAGCAAGATAGGAGGTCAAACTGTTGTAGGACTAATTCCTATTGCTGGTCAAGTTGCAGATGTACGCGATACTATAGCAGCTATCAAGAACGTAGCCGAAGGTAAAGAAGGAGCTTGGACTGATCTTGGATTGGCAGTTGTTGGTTGGGTACCAGGTCTTGGTGATGCTGCCAAAGGTGGGGCACGTGCTCTTCGCCAAGGAGCAAAACAGGGTCTAGGAGAGGTTGGCAGTAGGCTTTTCAGAAACATCGATCCTCAAGCTGTACTGCGTCAAGGACAACAAACTTTTGAGTCATTGGTTAAGAAAGCTAACATTGGCGATTCGGTCAACAAGCTAAAATCTGTAGTCAACAATCCATTAGGGCTTCTTCCACCAAGTGCTAGACGTACAGTCAATGACCTTAATGGTCGCTTCAATAGAGCCTTGGATCAGCTTGAGAATGCAGTCTTTGGTCCAAGGCCACAGCTTGCACCAGCAGGTGTACCAACAACCAGATTCAACTCCTCTTCTACAACTCCTCCTTCGAATGTCAACAGGATGAGTACTACAGGAGGTAGCAGCAGCGGACGTTCTACAAGCAGAACTACTCGTGACTATGATGCTGACTTTACTCCTGAAGCAAATGCAAAAGCTAGAAGGGCTGGTGATGCCAATAATATTGATCCAAAGACCTTGACTACAGAGCGTAAAGGTTGGGTAGGCTACACTCCATCTAAGAGTTCTGGTCTTGGAAAACAAGTGATCAATCGTATGAAAAGCGAGCTTAATCCGCATGGACAGCCTATGGTTCGTGAAGTACGGCCTGGTAAATTGGAGCTTTGGCAGCCAGGTGGAACTCTCAAGAACGGAACTGTAATTCGGCCAGGTTATGTTCCTGTTGATGCCAATGTTCATATGGGGCACAGGACATCTGCAGCACAGATGGCTCAAGAGCTAGGTGCTAAGGGTGGACCGAAAAATCAGGAAATTCTTGATAAGATGAGAAAAGATGCAAATAACTATGTGCTAGAGTATGGACCTCTTAACATCTCTCACGGTGGAGATGGATTCCACTATCCAATAGCAAGTCCACATTTTGAGAATATTCCTTAGTAATCAAAGGTTGCGCTTATCCAAAAACATGGCCTTTAGGAGATCTGGATCTTCTAAAGGCCGAACTTTTTCTACTTCTTCATAATACCTTGAGACAGAACCAACCCTCGAACTTCCAAAGCCTTCTTTATCTCAAGAAAGTTTTCATCTTCTATTGGAATCTCTATGCTTATGATAGAGTTGGTGCAGCCTTTTATCCTATATCTTGGGCAAGGAAAAGAGTCTATGTAATTAACACTTTCTATCTCGTCCCAATGTATATGAAATAGCTTCTTTCCATAAAATATCTGACGAATACCTGCTTCTGAGATCTCTAAAGCAAAACCTCTTCCAATAAGAAATGGAAATAGGATTGCTCCAAAGGTCAAAAGAAAGAAATTAAAGAGAGCGGATGAGCCTAAAGCAGGAAAGAAAACATTGGTCAAAAGTATTAAACCTATAACAGAAGGAATAGAAGCTGCTAGCCCCACTCCTAGTGAATAACGAACTGGGGTCTTTTCTTTGATCACTACTGGCCTTAGATCTCTCATTTCTTTACTCTTTCCAAAAACAGACCGTCTAGCCTCGCCCAAAGAATGCTGCGTGGTCAGCATAGAGGCATCTATCCATCACTACCTCTATGCCAGCCTTTGCCAGCACCTCTGCAGCCTCCATGTTGATAATTCCACTCTGCATCCAAAACACTTTTGGCTTTGTTAACAGAGCCTCTTCTGCATGGGGCAAAACATCTTCAGAACGCCTGAATAGATCCACAATCTCAACTTCTACAGGTATAGATTTTAGATCTGGATAGCAGACCATCCCTTCTATTTCGTTATATCTGGGATTGACTGGGTAGACTTCGTACCCTCTATCCATCATATATTTTGGTACATAGTAGGAAGGCTTGTACCCAACATCTGTCATTCCAACAACTGCTATCTTGCGATAGCTAGTAAGTATCTCTCTTACACGTGCTTCAGTATTAACTATATTCTGCTGCCAATTCTGCATGCCCACTCCAACTAGCTATGTGAAACCATTAATTTTTCTTTGTAAAGACTCTAACCTGCTTGCCCTCTTCACCAGATTTTGGCGTTATTGTAATCGTCAAGCTAGAACCATCACCAGAAAGTTCCCAAACTTCACTATCGTTCTGCTTAGGAAGTTGTACTGCGCCTGTAAACTCCTTCTCTGTCTCAACCAGTAGTTTCTGTCCAGACTCGTCATACTTCATACTTCTCTTTAGAGTAACGCCACGGCTGTCTTTAGTCTCTTTGGTAGTTCCATCAAGGGTGTAACTCTCCTGCGGTCCAGTGATGGTCTGCCCACGCCCTCGAAACTCTGTCTGAAATGAGATGTTTTCGGATGTCTGGTTAATGATCAAGTTGTATTCATCAACGGTGACAAAAACACTTGGAAGATTACTGCTCTTCTCTTTACTTAAAGTCCATGTACCACTAAAACTAAGCTTGTCAAAAGCAGAACTGCTTGTAGCAAAAGCAAGCAGCAAACCAACAATAATCAATGACAAAATAGATCTATGTATTTTCATTATCTGATTCTCCAAATAAGATGATAGGCTGATGCTATCATAGCCCTATTAACAAAGACAGCCCCTTATTTGCAGCTACTATAGACAAGACCTATGAAAAATATCTGTGAATAGCTCCCAAGATGGTGTTCTTAAACCTACTGTTGTTTTACAATGTCCAGGCTTCACCATACCAGCTAAACATAACTATGCCAGAAAATGAACTTTTAGTAGAAGAGACTATTACTCAAGCAGAAGCCCGATTTGAAAAGATGAGAAAACGGGTTGGGTTGCTACTTGCACCTCTTACCTTCCTCTCTGTATATCTTATTCCTACACCTAGTCTGAGTAATGAAGGCCACAAACTGGCTGCTATTTTGGCTTCTGTCGTTGTTTTGTGGATCACAGAAGCCCTTCCACTTCCTGTCACTGGTCTTCTAGGGCCTGCCCTTGTAGTGATATTGGGTGTCTCAACAGCAGCAAAAGCTTTTGCACCTTTTGCTGATCCAATAATGTTTCTCTTTCTAGGAGCCTTTATTCTCTCTAGATCAATACACCTACACAAGCTAGACAAACGCTTTGCTTACTGGGTACTTTCTCGCCCATTAGTTGGAGAAAGTCCTTCACGTATACTTTTTGCCTATGGTGGTGTCTGCTGCTTTATATCAATGTGGATCTCTAACACTGCAACCGTAGCAATGATGTTTCCAATAGGACTTGCCATAATTGATGCTCTAAAACAGATTCGTAAAGATAAACTTGGTAGCCACTACCCAACAGCTTTGATGCTCATCTGTACCTTTGGGGCATCAATAGGCGGGCTTGCAACTCCTGTTGGAACACCTCCAAATTTGATAGGTCTTGGGTTCATAGAACGTCAACTTGGTAGACAAGTAAGGTTTTTTGAGTGGATGACATTTGGCCTACCTGTAGTTGTTACTCTCTATCTTCTCCTTTTTCTTTATCTCAATCTCTTCTCATCTCCTGGAACAAAAAAGATGGAAGGCGTAGCAAAACTTATAGAAGAGAAGAAAAGATCTCTCGGAACTATGACGAGAGGCGAAATAAACACAATGCTCGCTTTTGGCCTAACAGTCTTGCTATGGATAACACCTGGTATTCTAGCTCTCGTGCTAGGTGATTCACATCCTCTCACCAACTCTTACACCAAACATTTTCCTGAAAGTGTTGCTGCACTTATTGGAGCTTGCTTGCTCTTTCTCTTACCTGTAAACCTTAAAAAAGAAGAGTTTACACTCAATGTCAAACAAGCTTTCAGCATAGATTGGGGAGTAATGGCACTCTACGGTGGTGGAATAGCACTTGGGCAGATGGCTTTTGAAACCAAACTGGCAGAAACCATTGGAAAAGGACTTACAACCTTTATACCAGCTTCTGGAACTGGCTTGCTTGCTTCTGTAGCAATAGTAGCTACACTTACCTCAGAGTTGACTTCCAACGTCTCATCAGCAAATATGGTAGTTCCCGTAGTGATTGCTATAGCTGGTCAAAATGGTCTCCAAGCTGCAATAGCTGCCTGTATGGCTTCTTCTCTTGGATTTATGCTTCCTATATCAACCCCAACCAATGCTATCGCCTACAGCTCTGGCTATGTCCCAATTACCAAAATGATCAAGTATGGGCTAATTCTCGACTTGATAGGGTTTGTAGTGATATTGATAGGAACTCTATTCTTGGTTCCTACAAAATAGAAAATACACGACTTTGAGAGCAAACAGGCATGAGTTTCGTGTTGTAAACAGAGAGCTTTCTGATCAAAAATCCTCTATTTGAAAGATATCCTTCGTTCTTGCTATCAATAAAAAAGTTAAAAGATCCATTCTCCTATTCAATATCTAGCGATGGAAAGACGAGTATAAGACGAAACAATCTATCTTCAACAAGGAATTATCCATCCAAGAGAAGAAAAGTTGAAGTAAATAGATAAACGGATGGTGGCTGATTCTTTGGAGAGAGAGTAGAAAGACCAAACGACCCATCAGACGAGTTTTTGGTTGGGTCGCAGTCTTAATCGAACCAGAGTTTAATGAAAAATTTACCTTCACGAATAAAAATGTCTCACAGTATGCTCCAACAGTAGAGACAGACTGTGAGACAGAGTTTCTTTAAGAGGAGTCAAGCGAAAACTACGCACCAGCTTGATACCAAGCTTGGAAGAAGGCTTTAAATTCTTGATCGGCTTCCAAAACAGTCTTCCACCAATCTTTATTTGCTAGATACCAGTTGACAGTCTCTTCAAGAGCTTGGTCAAAATCTGCTTCAGGCTTCCAGCCAAGTTCTCTTTCAGCTTTGCCGAAGTCGAGCCAATATTTTCTATCGTGTCCTGGACGGTCTTTTACGTGTTTAATCAGTGATTCGGGGCGTCCTATCAGACTTAAAATCTTTTTGACTACATCTATATTCTTTTGTGGTGACCCACCACCAAGATTGTAGACCTCTCCACTACGTCCTTTTTCGACTGCTGCACGCACTCCTGCTATAGAGTCTTTGACAAAGAGCCAGTCTCTTTCTTGAAGTCCGTCACCATAGATTGGGAGTGGCTGATTGAGTAGGGCACGAATTGTCATCAAAGGAATAAGTTTTTCTGGGTACTGATGAGGGCCAAAGTTGTTTGATGGCCTCACAATCACTGCATCTATGCCATAAGTGTGAACAAAAGAAGCAACCATACGGTCTGCGGAAGTCTTTGCTACGCTATAAGGATTGCGTGGTTGTAGCGGAGAGTCTTCTGTAAACGGTTCGTCTTTTGCCTCTCCATAAACTTCGTCTGTGCTTACGTGTAGTAATCGCCCTTTCCATGAGCTTTTTCTTATTGCATCGAGGATGGCAAAAGTTCCGTGTACGTCTGAGAAGATGAACGGCTCGGCAGAGAGTATTGACCGGTCTACGTGTGTTTCAGCAGCAAAATGTATAACTGTTTGGAAGTAAGGAAGTATCGTTTGCCAAACTTCGATGTTGCTAACATCAGCTAGAAGAAAAAGAAGTTGTGATTCTGACTCTAGCCATTCGGTGAGTACATCTTCTGTCTGGTCTGTAGTGAAAAGCTTTTCAACAAACAATCCTTCAATGGACTTGTCATTTCCTGCTGGCCTACTGTCAGAACATTCAGCACATTCTATCGAAAGTCTACGTGGCAAAGAGCCGAAGACCGGTTGATAGATAACTTTCTGGGAAAGGTGCTCTTGAATATTTTCTATTCTACCTGCATATGTGAGAGCATCAAAGACTAACACCTTCTCACCTTTCTCTATTGCTTGACGTACATAGTTGCTTCCTATGAAACCACAACCACCTGTAACTATTGTCATCTTCTGTCTATCCATTTTTCTAACTCCTCTAAAGTTTGTAGATATTAAACAGCTATAAGTTGTTGACTGTATTCAAACCTATGTTCTGTTTGATCAATTAAAGGTAGACGGCTGTCTTTTTCTGACAGTATGGGGCTACTTATTGGCCACTCTATATTGAGTTTTGGGTCATTCCATATGATCCCTTTTTCGTGTTTTGGTGAATAAGGTTTGGTTACTTTGTAGACAATAGTAGCTGTATCGCTCAATGTGCAGAAACCGTGCGCAAATCCACTAGGGATATATACCTGGGTTTGATTGGTTTCTGAAAGTGTTATGCAGAAGTGTTTGAGATACGTTGGAGAACCGATTCTGAGATCGACGGCTACATCATATATCTCACCTTTTATGCAGCGAATGAGCTTTCCTTGTGCCATAGGGTCTGTCTGATAGTGCAGCCCTCGCAAGACACCTTTGATTGAATGTGATTGATTGTCTTGTACAAAATGCTCTCGGATCTCTGCTTTGGAGAACTCT
This sequence comes from Blastocatellia bacterium, assembly GCA_016789295.1. Classification (GTDB taxonomy): domain Bacteria; phylum Acidobacteriota; class Blastocatellia; order Chloracidobacteriales; family JADJPF01; genus JAEUQL01. The sequence continues at coordinate 13,091 of JAEUQL010000035.1, forward strand.
ATCTCACTGAAAACCTCTAAAAAATAGCCTCGTTCGTCTCGAAATATTTTCGGTTGGATCACTACAAGTCCAGGAAAATCTGTCTTTATAAAATTTGCTGACATAACTCTATCCTCAACAAAACTTATCTCTAGTTAAAGCTTTTTAAAGCTCTATGATTGCGTCATCGCCCACCATCATCTTTATCGATTTCTTGATAGCCCTATTTTCAGTCACCAAGGAATTTTTTCCTATTAATGACTCATCAAGACCTTTGACATCTATAAGTCGGCTCTTTTCAAGCAGTACAGAGCACTCCATAGAACTATTTTCGATATGGCACTCATTTGCTATGCTCGAAAAAGGGCCAATGTAGGAGTTTTTGATTACAACACCTTTGCCAATCACAGAAGGGCCACGAACAATGCTATTTTCTATAACTGCACCTGAATCGATAAAGACTCGTCCTGAAATAGTCGAACTTTCATCGACCTGTCCTTTAACCTCTCTGTAAGTAAACTCGTCGAGTACAACTCTATTGGCTTCGAGGATGTCATCTTTTTTCCCTGTATCTAACCACCATTTTTCGAGCACTTGGGCTTTAACTTTGGCATTCATTCCAACTAGTGACTGAATAGCATCGGTAATTTCAAGCTCGCCACGCCAAGATGGGCGAAGGTCAGAGATTACAGAGTGAATAGCAGAATTGAAGATATAGACACCTACAAGAGCAAGATTAGAAGGTGGTTCTTTCGGTTTTTCTACAAGCCTGGTTACTTTGCCATCTTGGTCAACTACTGCAACCCCAAACTCTCTTGGGTCGGCTACTTTTTTAAGCAGAATAGTTGCATCCAGATTCTCTTTTTCAAAGTTCTCTACAAAAGATCTGATAGAGCCACCTATAAGGTTATCGCCTAGATACATCAGAAAAGGATCGTCTTGTAGAAACTCTCTTGAGACTTTGACAGCGTGTGCAAGGCCAAGAGGCACTTCTTGCTTTATGAAAGTAAAGTTGTGCTGCCAAGGATTTTCTTCGAGATTTTTTCTAATACTGTCGCCTGTTTCTGGAGAGATGACTACTCCTACATCATTTATGCCAGCGTCTTTTATCTGTTCCATAACAAAGTGTAGTATAGGCTTTCCTGCGACTGGCAAAAGCTGTTTTGGTAGTGTGTGAGTAAGTGGGCGGAGGCGGGTGCCTTTTCCTCCAGAAAGAACCAATGCTTTCATTACGGTATCTCCTCTTAAATGTTGTTTTTTAATTTCTGTAGCTTCTAAGTGCTTCTTCTTCAGTATTAAAGATCTCAAAGATCTTGTGCATTCGAACCAGTTCAAAGAGAGTACGGACAGGTTTTTTCAATCTGCACAGCTTCAACTCTCCTCCACGTTGACCAATCTCTCTAGAAAAACAGAGCAGTGCACCTAGACCAGAGCTGTCAACCGACTCAAGCTCTCCCATATTAATAATGACTTTTGAACTCTCTTTTGCCAGAGAAGCTATTTGAAGCTTGAAGTCTTTTGAATTTCTTGCATCAAGCCTTTTTGCTACTAGAGTGACAATGGTCACGTCTGATATTTTCTGCAAGACTGTATCCATATCAACCTCTCCAGAACTGTTTTACACAATTCTGAGAAGCAATATTTGTGCCAAGACAATAAACAGTAG
>JAEUQL010000360.1 GCA_016789295.1 Blastocatellia bacterium
CTCTTTTTGACTTCGCAGTAGACAAAGCCCCTATAGTACTGGAGTCTGTACATGTCAAACGAAAACGACTTTCTGATACTACTTGACCCACAAGATAACCAAAAAAGTAGTAAAGCAAACCTGCAGACAGCTACTTACACAAAACCTGCTGCAGCAAGAAACTACTACAAAGAGTACATGATACTGCTCACTGCAAGCCAGTTCTTGACTACCATTCAGACTATCTCTCTATATAATGACCCTCTAAATGAGTATGACAGTTCAGACATAATAGAACTGGCAGAAATGTGGCGCAAAGATGTAAAAAGCTTGACCAGTGAGCAGATGGCTACACTTGCCCATCGCCTTTCTGAATTTCGAGCAAAAATAGAAGAGTCTGATCAGAATGTACAAACAGCCAATGTTCGCCGCCTATTTGAAAAGATAGGTACACCTGATGCTACTTCTCTAGAACGTGTTATACAATACTACTTTTGGAAAGAGCATAAATCTGCAGCAGACAGAGACAAGATAGACCTGTTAGTTACCCGGTGGGGATCTTTTCGCGTTCCAGGCACAGAACGCATGGTAGTACTTCGTACTGTTAGAGATTTACATCAGAAGCTGGAAAAAATATATAAAGAACTTGGTATTGTGGCAGATTCAAGTTTTGACCAAGACGATGTCTCTTCTTGGATAAACATCTACTGCGAGTCTATTCTAAATGTAAAGACCATGAGTGAGCTTGTAGAGAAGAACTACAAATCCAAATTGAGAGAGTTTAAGCTAGCACTGGGTGACTACTTCTATAATCCTGCTGCACTATCCGGAATAGTTGAGGCAAATGTTGCACTCCATAATGTGTTACAAGAGCTTTATGTTTCAGAAAAATCACGCCTTGAACTCTATGTCGATCACGCAAAGAAGAAGACAGGCAAACACGAAGCCTTCCAACTTCCACCTACTCCAATCTCTAAACTCGTCACTAAAGCTGAAGAGATGAACAAGATTTTAGAAGAGACCCAAAAAGCTATTGCCTCTCATCAAGTAGTCGATATGCACGAACAGGATCATCCAGATAAAGGAACAAACGTAGACCGTCTTGTAGCCCTTTTAGAAGAGACCCTGCGCCAAACCAACCTGTTGAGCAAAGAGATTCAAAGAGAACTTTCTAAAGTTAAGGATAGCTAGCTCTGCTTTCAGAACAAGTTATAGCTTAAGGAAGGTAGCATTTTATGCTACCTCTATTTTTTTCTGCAAAAAATTTCGATCTTACGGGAACTACCCTCGATTTCATGAGACTAAATGAACGTCAACACTTGTGGAGACAACCATGTCACTTACCCACGACTGAAGCCGTGGGTTTTCTTGCGAGGGATCTATGAGCAGATCAGATGAAGAGCTTATGAGAGAATTTCAAGAAGGCAACGATACAGCTTTTATTACGCTTTATGAAAGGTATCGACTGGCCATTTACCGATTTATCTACCGAAAGATAGCCCACCAAGCAAGAGCAGAAGAGCTAACACAGGAGGTCTTCCTTGCCCTTGTTAGATATCGCAAAGACTGGCGACAAGAGTCGTCCTTTAAGACCTACATTTACCGTATAGCTTTCAACTGCTCACTGTCCGAAGCCAGAAGAAGTGAGCACAAAGTAATGGTAGATGATGAAGATGAGCAGAATAGCGTCGCAAGCGACACGCTATCTCCTATTGAGCAAGTAGAACAGAGCGAAATTAAACAACATATAAAGCGTGCTCTTGCAAAACTTGATGCAGATTTTCGTGACCCGATAATTTTGCGTGAATATGAAGGTCTGAGCTATGAAGAGATCGCTACTATATTTGACTTGCCAATAGGTACAGTAAAATCGCGTATCTTTCGCGGTAAACTCGAACTCAAAAAACTACTCACCCCAGTGCTTAACCCCGACATAAACGACTTGGTTAAGCCAGCGTCTACGTCCACTGCTACTGGGGTAGGTACAAACGCACCTTCTCAAATGCTTTAGCCATTAGAAGTGGAGCAACAAAACTTCAACTATAGAGGATTAAGTTATGAAGTGCGAAACAAAGTGCGAAATGATTTTGGAAGAGCTTCAAGCATTCATTGACAATGAGCTACCTCAAGAACGTCATAACGAAGTTCTTGCACACCTTAATGAATGCTCAGAGTGCACACGAATGGTCGAAGAGTTGGAGGAGCTTTCTATGGTGATGCAAAAATGGGATGTGCCCGAACCAAGCCTTCCAACTGCACAGCAAGTTCTTGCAGCAGCAAAACCATCTGGAGGAATCTTCTTCAGGTTTCTTCAACAGTTTTACGAGCTTCCATTCAAGCTCAAGGCGCCTCTACTTGCCGCCGCCACGGCTCTAGTACTGCTCTTTATCTCTGTTGTACAGGATCAGCCAAATTTGAAAAGTAGGCCATCTCGTGCACCAGAATCTGTAGCAGTAAAACCTCATTCACCTATACCTAACATTCAAGAAGAGAGTTACAGAGAAGCGGCAAAAGAGATTGAAGAACTAAAACGTGACAGAGCATTGCAAGACCAGATTGCAAGCAGCCAAGACTCTTCTGTAGGTGGTGGAGTTGCAGGTAGCGTTATTGGTGGAGTCAATGCTCCAGTTGTAATATCTCCTACATTGGTAACACCAGCAGAAGCACCAAGCAAACCAGCAAGTGCTGATAATGTAGAGTCATTTGCAATGATATCTAAAAACAGTGTAGAGAAGCAGGACTACAGAGTTAAAGTTTCTTCAAAAGACTTACAACCAACCGATAGGCTTATCATCAAATCGGCAAATCTTACTCTGGAAACAGAAAACTTTGACGATTCAAAGACCAAAGCAGCAGAACTTGCTACATCAAATGGTGGTTTTGTTACAAGACTTCAGGTATCAACACAAGGTCGTGCAAGAGTAGCTGATATCTCTGTGAAAGTACCTGCACGAAACTTTGAAAAAGTAGTTAACGAGATACGCAGGTTTGGTAAAAGTGTCCAAGAACTGGTTGAGGGGCAAGATGTTACAGATCAGTACCTCAATGTTTTTGATGAAGTCCAAAGTGAGCAACAGCTAGAACAAGATGTACGCAAAAGTGTAGAAGCCGACAAGTCCAATTCCTATGAGAAGCTCTATGCACAACGACAGCTTCGAGAGATAGCGCGTCAAAGAGCAGCCCTTGAACGCCAACTCCAGCAACTGCGCGATGGAGCTGCACTTTCAACAATAAATATTAGGCTTGAAGAGAAGTCTAGTAGCATTTTGGCCGTTGCTCCAGGCCAAGAACTAACCGTAGGGCAACAGATTAAACTTGCTTTCGTCAATGGCTTTCGTAACCTCTTCTCCTTGATTCTACCAATTGTACTTTTTGTTGGTGAAGCGGGTCTGTCTATAATCTTCTGTTCTCTGTTAATCTATGGTCTTTATTGGATAGGAAAGAAATACGTAAATAAGAGAGAAAAGAGAGTTTATCAATTCTCTTCTTCTGAAACCAGAGACTGGACAAAATAGGCTTAGTGACTTGGGTAGCAAAAGGGTAACACCTTTTGCTACTAATCTTGCTTTTGAGTAGCTTCTTTTTCTTTAGCGTCTATCATTGAATTAATGCTCAACTTAAGAAAAGCTGCGCCCATATTTACCATAGAGGCATCAAAGCTTTTTGTTACAGATTCTGTAGGATTGATTTGACTAAGAAGTTGAGTAGAACCTTTGTTTGGAATAGGGCTATTCTGGTCTAAACGATCAAGGCCAAGGAAATTGGTATTCAAGAAATCGCCAACCTTAAAACTCATACTTTCTCCTCACGAGCTTTTGATCCTAAATTGTAGAAATCTATTTCTGGATTAAAATTTTCTGATGAAATATAAGTTTAAAGTTGTAAACATAGAAGTCTTAAACTTCTAAGAGCTTTTAATAGTAGAGACTTTATTTAGTGGAGAGAAAATATCATGTTAGCAGCCATTTGCAAAGGAAAAGTTTAAAAGATCAGGTTTTTCAAATCACTTTCAAGATCTTACAGAACTTGCCTCAAAGCATAAGAGAGCTTTTCAAGGTCAAATGGCTTACTCACAATATAATCTACAATCTTCTTTCCTCCTAGCTCCGTACTGACAACTTCACCCCAACCTGTGCATAAGATGACAGAAATAGTACCATTCAACTCTTTTGCTCGCTGTGCAAGGTCTCTACCATTCATTTGTGGCATTCCAAAGTCTGTTATAAGCAGATCAAAACTACTTTTTTGAAGCAGCACTACAGCTTTTGCAGCACTATCGGCCACTTCTACATCGTGGCCAAACGAGGCTATCATATCAGCCAACAGCTCGCGAACATCTTCTTCATCATCGACAACAAGAATCTTACTGCAAGGTATGACTGGGTACTCGGCTGTAGTCAAAGCAGGTTGAGTCTGTTGATTTGGTTCTAGTAAAGGTAGTGCTATACGCATCTTTGTCCCTGCACCTTCTTGACTTTCAACTTCAATAATTCCACCGTGATCCATCACAATATTTTGTGAAATGTTTAACCCAAGTCCTGTACCTAATTCACCTTTTGTAGTGTAGAAAGCTTCAAAAATATGTTTCTGAACCTCTTTTGGTATTCCTATTCCA
>JAEUQL010000361.1 GCA_016789295.1 Blastocatellia bacterium
TAGGTAGTAGCGAGTTGCTGCCAAAACTCCTTCATTTTCAACTTTACTTTCAAACTCTTGCTGGCTTGGTATGTATCTAGTTTTAGGGCTAAATATTAAACTTTGCTCTCTATCTGCTGTTTCTCTGAGGCTTGCTAGATGTGCATCTGCAACAAAGAGGTGTGCATTTGCACTGCGACCTGTCAACTCAACCAATAGACTAAGTTTTAGTGCTTCTCCTGCAGAATCAAATCCAGAAAATAGAACCTGAAAACGCCTCTCTAAAGGTTCTTTCTCTATAGAAACTATTTTGCTTGTTGATAGGTGTTTTCTGAGAAGATTGACAAAATAGCCTGCAGACCGGTCAGTTTCGAGAAATTTATGAGATCGATCTGTTAGAAAAAATCCTGGCCTTGCTGGTAAGAGTGAGAAGAAGAGGCTGATACCATCGCTTCTTTTTAGTGAGATAGCAAATTCTAGTGGGCTAGGCTCAAAGATCTTGCCTACACTCTGCCCAACAACTTCTGGTATAGACTCATTGACTATTCTTTCCAGCAGAAAATCATCGATTGACATAAAAAAATTTATGCACGAAGAAAAGTTTTGCTCTCTTCTTCGTGCGCTTGAGTAGTGGGACTAGTATTCACGAACTACCGTAGTACCAGAGACTATATCGTGCAGACCTCTCTTTTCACGGCTGACAAAAATCCACAAAAATCCAACTCCCGCAAGCAGAGTTGAAAGCACGTATCCAAGGCTTCTTAGAATAGACTGAATTAGAGTTGGATGTGCGCCGTTGGCGCTTGATACAAGTTTTGTTCCGACAAATATCATTCCAAGCGTTCTTGCAGACGCCCAGCTAGAAAGAGTTATATAAGTGAGGATTACAGTAATAGTTGATGCAATTAAAAGCTTTGTTGTATGTGGACTAGTAATATCTGCACCTGTATAGGGAGTGACAAACCAGAAAGGGGCACTGAAAGCAGCCACAATAGCTAAATCTATTAATGATGAAAAAAATCTTTGACTGAAAGCTGCTGGCTGACTACTGGTCTCTTGATCACAGACCTTTATAAGCTCATCAAGATAGTTTGGGGCACTGTCGGATTCTTTGATTATCCTTACTGGACGGGTGGCCTGGTTGGTTCTTTTTTCTTCAACCTCTTCAACTTGTTCTACTACTCTGGTTGCTTTGCCTGTATCGCTTCTACTAACCACTGGCTCAGATGCAACCCCTAGATCTGCTTCTTCTTGAAAAGCTTTCTCTTCAGCACCAACACCTTCTTGAACACCAACACCTTCTTGCATTGCAAGCCACTCTTCGCCCATCTCGAAGCTTTCATCAAACAGAGCTGTTGAGAGAGTCTCTGTTGAGACTTGAGAAGCTATTGTAGAAGTTGGTACAGCTTCGGTCTTGGCAGTGTTTGTAGCAGCAGTTAAAGATTTAATAGGTAATTTTGAGCTTAGTTCTGTGGATTCACTCGCTACTGCAAAAACTTTCTCTTCAACTTTCTCCTCTGGTAGAGTTTCTGGTTGTGAGATAACTGCTACGGGCTGCTGGACAGGTAGAGCGGCAAAGGCTGCTGTAGCTTTTGCTTTGGGAGCAGTTTGTACCTGTGGAGGCATCTTTGGAGCAGTGGCTGCTTGACCTGTCATTCCTCTGGCTGCTGTCTCTGAGGCACGTCTTGCCCGTTTGAGAGCGGCTTCAATTACAGGGTTTACAGTTCTATCTTCTTTATCAGAGACTTTTTCTTCATTAGTGCTCGGATTTGATAGAGTTAGTTGTACAGCTTGTCCTGATTGAACAGGTTGCGAGTTGGCTTGTTGATATCTTTGTGTCGCTGCTTCTAGTTCAGCTTGCAGACGACCACGGGCTTGTTGAAGGTTACGCCTCTCTTTAACCTGTCTTACGCGCTCACTCAATTCAGCTCTCCAATCACTTGAGCTTGGAGTGGACTTGGCTTGAGTACGCTGCTTGTCTGTCAGTTTTGGAAACTCTATAAGCGTTGAGCGCAAAGTTTCGGCTCTAACATTGCTGTTTTCAAGCGCAACCTGTGGTGATTCTTTTACCGAGTCTCTGCTCATCTTGTAGCCACAGTAAGGGCAGAAGGTAGATTTCTCGGCGTACTCTTTTCCGCACTTAGCACATATCATAGTAACAGTGAACCCTCTGGGAATGATTATGTAGCGTGTGTTGTAAGGTATTTGCGCCGATAATAGCAAAAGTGTCTTATCTGGTCAACTCACTATCATCCAAAAACTGTTTTTTTTTAACAAGATATAGAGATAAACTCAGAAATTACTTGAGGTTTTTCTGAAAACTCAAGTAAACAAGCTTTCTGCAGTTGTACGTAAAACCTCAGCCATATAAGCAGACAAGTTGCCCACCTAGTTGCTGACTTTGATGTTGTAAACAGAGAACTTTCTGATCAAAAATGCTCTAATTTGAAAGATATTCCATTCTCTCGCTGTCAATAAAAAGGTGAAAAGATGAAAAGATCCATCCTCCTACTGGTTATTGTGTCAGTATTTGCCTTAACTCTGCTAATTCCATCTTTGAGCAAAGCCTCTTCTTCGCAAGTACTATCAACAGTGACATTTGAATTTGATGGAATGATGGGTCTGTTTATGGGAAGTAGTGAAAAAGTGACAGTAGGGCTACTCAATGCACATCATCACACACCAGAAATGACTATTTATAAGTTGATAGGTGGTGAGAAAAGAGAAGTAGCAAGGTTTAGAGGAGACCAGTTGAAGAGAACTATCAATATTTGGGTAACTGGCAGTACACAAAGACCATTTCAGTACTTGGCGATGGAAGGGCGAGAGAAAGACGAACAAGATTTCAGGTGGACACTAGATATTGAAGGCGAGCTTTACGGCAGAAAATTGAAGATTAAAGAAGATAGCTTCTTTGCCAAAGTCCACTTCAAGAGCGGTGTTTTCTATTCCAAAAGCTTGAGTGAATATAGAACAAAGTTTACAAGTGAAGATGGAAGAGTTCTTCCATTTGATAGACAAGTTGGAACACCAGCTAGCAAAATCGATCTAACACCTGGACAAGCTCTTGTAATTTAAGGTTTGGAAGAGCCAATAACACTCAATGCCCAGTCAGGAACTAGCTACTTTGTAGATTTAACCAACTTACCACCTCAAGAGATGATGAGCATTGAACACTTCGAGTTCTACTATGAGAGCATCGATGAACAACTCCCAAAATACACTCCTTTCATTGCTGAAAAGAGCTTTTTTAAAGGTCTTACTTTGTGTTTTCCTATGATCTTTTCTCTATCTGGACTCAACTAGTTCCAGCAATTCTTCCACAGACTTATTTGTGAAGCTTGGTTTTTTGAGAGGAGCTTTTATTGCTTTGTATGCTGCTCTAGCTTTGTCATACATCTTCTTAGATTCTTTAAGTTCTACCTTTGCGTCTACCTTTTTTCCTTGCAGGTTAAGAGCTTCTCCTAATCCCTATCTCGGCTGTGTATATTAACTGAGAAGTTCCTATCTCTTTTGCAATTTGAAAAGCTTTTCTGTAGCTGTCTTCTGACACTTTATAGTCTTCTAATAAACCATAAACTTTCCCTGTATATCCAAATGTTATTAGCTGATCTTCTTTTTGAGTTATTGGATCTTTAGAAATGAACATTTTCGCTTTCTCTAAAGTTTCCAAAGCTTCTTTCCTCTTTCCTTGAGAAGCTTTTAGTACTGCTAGAAAACAATAATAGCTATTTTTGTATCCAGATATATCGTATTCATCGCAGATAGATATTGCATAGTTAAAGTAAGCTTCTGCTAGATTTGGCATTTTCATCTTATCAGCAATTATAGCTTGGAAACTTGCAAACCTAGATGCAAAAGCAAGTAGTCTTTTATTTCCTTTTTCTTTCTTTAAGCTCTTTTTTAAGCCTTCCAAGCCATTATCAAATGCTAATGTGTCATTATCTGTCATATCAATATGATTACCTGTTCCAACCATCAAAGGAGTTAGATTAGCATTACCAGCATCTATTCGAGTAAGCATCTTTATGCTTTGATCATTTAGTGCTAATGAAGTTAGATTATCTCCATTTACAAATGCAAGTTGGCTGCTAATAAAAGTTAAATCTGCCTGACATAATTTATAGCTTGCATCATATGTTTCAAGTGTCAAGGCTTTTATTACTACACAAGATTAGATAGAAAGATAGACTTACAAGGTAGGGTTTTACAGTAGCCGGTTGCCTCACTACTTAGGGTCAACACCCCATTACTATACAAATTTCTATCATCAACCTTTCATCAGCTATCATCATTGTCTCTTAAAGATGCACAGTTTCTTCTTTTTGAAGGATCGTTGCTTGTTGAAGATAGATTGTTCCCTGATTTTGAAGGATCATTGCTTCTTCAAGAGGGAACAACCCATCAAAATCATGCAATGACCTATCTGAAAGATGGAATGACCTGTCAAAATCAAGGAACGATCCATCTGCAAGAGGGAGCAATCCATCTGCAACAAGCAATGATCCATCCGAGAGAAGAAAAGTTGAAGTAAATAGATGAGACGTGGTCATAAATCAGGCGGCACGAATAAGGGGCTTGATGCCAAGGCCAATAGGTAAATTGAAATTAAATT